>CAZXUS010000022.1:0-16427 GCA_964643985.1 uncultured Bdellovibrionales bacterium
TTCCTAAGAACAGAGGCTCTTTCTGGATCTGGAATTACGATACATTTTTTGTCATCATTTCGGATGTTGATATATCCAGTCGGAGCACAGGTTGGCCATAATCCCATTTCACATTTCATTCGAAGACCTCTTTTTACATTAACGCCCCGATTGTCATTTTCAAGCTTAGCTTGAGATCCTAAAATCATCAGTAGAAATTTTTCGTTAGGAGAATTAGTGAAGACTTGGCCATAAGTTCTAATTTCCAGAAGAAGTTTTTGATCCATCAAATCTACTATGGAACCAAGATCACCTCCATTTCTGCTTAGCCTGTCTGGAGCCCAAGTTAGAAGTCCGTTAAAACGACCTCTTCTAATATCTTCTAAAAGTTCTTTGAATATAGGGCGTTGTCCTGAATCTTTGGCTGAGTGGCTTTCTTGCCTAATATCTATAATATCCAAATTTTCACGCTCTGCGATGTGGAGCATTTCTTTTATTTGAGAATCAATCGAAAGCACTTGGCGTTCTTCTGATTCGGTTGATTTTCTGGCGTAAAGGCAGTATTTTACTGGGATGATTTCTTCAACGACTGGCTTGTTAGTTGCTAAATTTGGATTGTTCATAGTACCTAATTAATGACGCAACCCCCAAGTGAAGTCCAGACCTTTAATTGTCGATAACTTTACGGCCACAGAGCCTATATAATAATAATACTTGGCTTTGGAGTATTTATTTGTTCTGCTACTTCATGCATCATTATTGTGAAAGCGTCTGCCAAATCATCATGTTTTTCAACACCGAAATTTACCAGTTGGTTTATTAACCTTTCTGATCCTTGTTTGGGAAAGAGGACTTTTCCATCCTGTACAAGATTACTGATTGTCATAAGTCTACATCTTTTATCAGCGCTCGATCTTACTCCTTTACATTCAATTTCCATTCCTTCAAGCGATTGGACTACAGCATCTTGAAACCCATTATTTTCCACACAAATAGTTACATAATCATAGATCGACTCCAGTGAATTATACAAAGAACTTATACTGTCCAGAATTTCTTGAAAAGTCATTCGTTTGTTTATGGGATTTGGCAATACATATATATAGTGTTCTCCTTCTATTTCACAAAGTAGTCCAACCACAAAAGCATTGTAATCCGCAGTATTTTTTGTTGAAATAGCTAAATCTATACCAACAATAATCTCACAATAACAAGTTTTATCTTTCGGTAAATCCTCGTATTTTTTAATCCACTTTGGCAATATAACTTGTCCTTCGCGAGAAACTATATCGAGGAGATATTCTTTGTGCCAAGAATAATCATTTCCAATTCGTTTGCGTTCATTCTCAACATCTTGCAAGGTAGGAAATTTGCCTGGCCATATACTCATTTTGCTTTTAATAATAGGATATTGCTCAAAAATGGCATTTCTTAAATCTCCATTTTCAACCTCTTGTTTCAATCGCATGAGCAATGAATCTTCATGTAAAAGGTTTCCCACGATAACTATTCTTGTATTTTTATCTCCAGCAGGAAATACTTCATTTTTTAACCAACCATAAGTTTTATCTCGAGATTCCTTAGTTCGCACTGATGAATCATCTTCAAGATCATCTCCTATAATTAGATCGGGGCGATGTTGTCCGAAGCGATTTCCTCGGATTGATTGTTCTGTGGATAATGGAATAATCATTGCGTCGTATTGCGGAAAAACTAACATCGACATTCCCCAGGGAGATTTTTCTTCACGAAAGGGTCCCAAATCATTTTTAAGAACAGTATTATTTTCAAGTTCACGTTTAATGTTGAGTAAATGCATTTTTGCTTGCTGAGCAGTTTGGCTAGCAATTATTACGCACTTCTTTTTTTGAATACCGAGAATTGACCATAAAACATAAGACATTGTTATGAGGGTTGATTTTGCGGATCCGCGAAAGGCTACGACAAATAGATTTTCAATATTTTCATCTTCTGTCATCCCAATAATTTTTTTCTGAAAAGGAGCTGTTGCATATTGAATGTAGTGAGTGAAGTAAAAATGAAAAAACCAAAAATGACTTCTACGAGCAATAGCCGTTCTCTGAGCTTTGTCTTTGCTCATTTTGCTGATTATTTCTTCGGTTTCTTCTCTTGTCATTTTTTCTCATTATCCGAGTTAATCTCTGTTGATGCTAGTTTAAGCGCATTTTGGACTAGTTTTTCTTGTTCTGGTGTAAGTTCTTCAGGTGCATTCTTAATATTCGCATTTACTTCAATGCGGTCACGAAACTTAGAATGTCTATGATTTAGCCAAAACCTGATAGCTGAAAAATTCTTGTCTTTTATGAGAGCTATCAATTGACCCTCGCTCAGATCATTAATGAGTGCCTCTCCGTCAGAAAGAGCCTTGTTCAATGCTTTTTCAAACTTCTTATCTTCATTTTTCCAGCGGTAAACACTAGCTCTTGATACATTCGACCTTTCGCAAGCTGCATGAATAATTGGAATTTTTTTAAGATTTTCTAAAAATGTTTGTTTGTCTTTTTTAGTTCTCATAGTTTTATTGCTTTTTTACCAGTTAATTTTTCCCAACGATTACGAATAACCTCAGCATATACTGGAGATTTTTCCATAAGATAACAACGCCGTTCCATTTTTTCAGCTGCGATTAAAGTTGAACCACTTCCGCCAAAAGGTTCAACAATTAAATCTCCTCGTTTAGTTAAGATTTTGATATACGGGATGAGAATTTCAGTTGGCTTAGTGCCAAATATAATTCCTTGCCCAGAACTTTTTTCATCAGCCGCTTTATAGTCGATATAGTCAGTGGGACATATCTTTTTACCTTTTTCATAATTTTCCCAGTGTGGTTTTCCTTGAATTCCAAACAATGCTGTTTCGTATTCATTTTGAAGGAGTTCTTTTTCTGATTTCATATTGATCGTCACATTACCGTTTCCACCGACCATGGCGATATCATGCTTGTTGAAGAACTTATATTTAGCTGCAAAATTCTGAACCCTATTTGGCAAATGCCATACAATCATATTTTTGATTTTCCAATACTTTTCCATTTCTCCCCAAATTGTGCGGATATTTTTCCAGTTTTCGTATACGATAATAGAGAAATCATCCTTGGCAATTTTATGAATACTGGACATCCATTTTTTCGTAAAGTCATCTGGCAAAATATCAGTTTCCAGATATTTTCGATCTCGCTTATATCCAAATCCTTCAGCAGGTTTTCCGTTTTTCTTTTTACCTTTTAGATAATCCAAAATGTAGGGTGGGTCAGTGAAGCACATGTCAGCTTGTTCTTTCCCTAGCAATTCCAACATATCAGCTTCGACAGTGCTGTCTCCACACATCATTTTATTTTTTCCAAGTTGCCAAACATCTCCTTTCTGGATTTCTATATTTTTGATATTTAATTTCGCAAGTTCTTTCTCCAGATCAAAGATTTCCGGTGACTCGTCAATTCCAAAAATATTGTCTAATTCTTCAGAAGAGAAGCCAATATCATCAAGGAATTTTTCATCAAAGTCTGCGAGTAAATTCCAATCAAATTCCCCAGTATTTTTATTGAGTCTAATATTTAATTCTTTTTCTTTTTCAATTTCTGGAATAGAAATATATACCACGGGAACTTTTCTAATTTTAAGTTTTTTGGCAATTGATAATCTAAAGTGTCCGCCAATAACGATATTTTTTCGTTTGGGTGCATTATTTACTATAAACGGATCGACTAGTCCGAATCGTTTAATACTTTCTCGAAGCTGAGCCTCGCTTTCCTTATTCCATTTTCTGGGATTGTATTCAGATGCTTTCAACAGAGAAGCATCCACGTACTGCACCTGAAGCTTTTCCTTCAGGATTTCTTTTTTGACATTTTTAGTTGTCATGGTTTTAAATTAATTAGTTAATGCGGTTTGGATAAACAAAAAAACCCATCCCGCAGAAAACACACAAAAAAACAAAATTGTTTTTGAATGTTTTCTCCAGAATGGGCACGACCGAGGCAAAGCCTCTTTGATAAAAATAATTTCTGATTTCTATCTCCTATCGATTTGCATCGAAATTAGTGGTACTCCAAAAATCTTGGAAAACTTAAATTTGTAATTTACTAACTTTCACTATATACTGTTCTACTTTTTTGTCAACTTCTTTTTTCGGGCTTTTATATATTCCGAAGTGTTTTTATCGATAAACATATCTAATCCTTTTTTTGGCATAAAAAATCTAACCGTTTTTCCTTCTTTTTCATATTTTTCTTTTATTTCTTTTATTTCGTTATTTTCTAGAATAGGTAGTTGTATTATCCCATCTTTGGTAACTGGAATGTTTCGCTTGATGATTCTTCCCGGTTTTTTATTTCTTAGAGATTTAGTGATTGCTCTCTCGGGAGAGAGAGGTTTTCTGGGTTTGGCAATATGAAATTTGATATCAGTTAAAATTATATCCACATATTTTTTATTTTTTTCTACCATTGATATAGGCTATTGTTTACTTATATATCGTTTTATTGTAAACTAATGGTAAGTCAAAATCTATGAAAAAGCAACCTATGAAAATTAAAAATTGTCCTGAAATACTGACGCTTCAAGAGGCATGTGAATTATTGAATTGTCACCCAAATACTCTCAGAAACTGGGACAATGAAAACACGTTAAAAGCAATTCGCTTCGGAAAGCGCGGTGATCGAAGATATAGGAAGGAGGATATTTTAAAAATTCTCGATAAGAAATAAAATTATGGCAAATTCAAAAGAAGCAAAGGCATGGATAAAAATCAATAAATTACTTGAAGAATCGGGCTGGAGATTTTTTGATACAGAAAAAGGACAAGCTAATATTCAACTTGAACCTAATATAAAAATTACTCAAAAAGACATTGACGCTTTTGGGGAAGATTTTGAATCAACAAAAAACGGCTTTATTGATTTTTTATTGCTTGACGAAGCAGGTTTCCCGCTCGTTATCTTAGAAGCCAAAAAAGAAGACAAAAATCCATTAGACGGAAAAGAACAAGCGAGAAAATATGCTCATACTGAAAATGCTCGTTTTGTAATTCTCTCAAATGGCAATCTTCATTATTTTTGGGATTTGGAACGAGGCGATCCAGAAATTATTACTGAATTTCCAACACAAGAATCACTGAAACATAGACAAGACTTCAAACCTGACAATCAGCGCTTGGCGGATGAGCAAGTTAAAGAGGATTATATAGCACTTACACAAAATCCAGACTTCAAAGATGATCCCCTTTATATTGATAAAGAAACCCAGAAACAATATCTTTGGGATGAAAATTTACGAATTTTGCGTCCCTATCAACTCAAAGCAGTTCACGCTTTGCAAAAATCAGCCGAAGCAGGAAATGATCGTTTTCTTTTTGAAATGGCGACAGGAACAGGAAAAACTCTTATTTCCGCCGCTGTTATTAAATTATTTTTAAGAACAAGCAACGCCAAAAGAATCTTATTTTTAGTTGATCGTCTAGAGTTGGAAGATCAGGCTCATAAAAACTTTGTCCGATATTTAAGTAATGATTTTTCTTCTGTTATCTACAAACAAAATCGAGACGATTGGAAAAAAGCAGAAGTGGTTATTACGACCGTTCAAAGTCTCTCATCACAGGATAAATATAAAAACCTTTTTTCACCAACTGATTTTGATTTAGTTATTGCCGATGAATCACATCGAGCAATTGGCGGGAATTCGCGTGCTGTTTTTGAATATTTTATTGGCTATAAATTAGGATTAACTGCAACACCAAAAGATTACTTGAAAAACGTTGATCCACAAAAATTATCGCAAAAAGATCCACGAGCGTGGGAACGTCGACAACTTTTGGATACCTACACTACTTTTGGCTGTTCAAATGGCGAGCCAACTTTTCGCTATAGCTTGCTTGATGGCGTGAAAGATGGATTTTTAATCAATCCAATTGTTTCTGACGCACGAACAGATATTACGGCCGAATTACTTTCAGAAAAAGGTTACTCCATTATGGTTGAAAATGAAGAGGGCGAAGAAACAGAAGAGACTTTTTTTCAAAGAGATTTTGAAAAAAAATTCTTTTCAGAAAAAACTAATCGGGTATTTTCCCAAACTTTTTTGGAAAATGCCTTGAAAGATCCAATCAGTGGAGAGATTGGTAAAAGTATAATTTTTTGTGTAAGCCAAAAACACGCTTCAAAAGTTACGCAAATGTTAAATAAAATGGCAAGCCAACTTTGGCCTGATAAATATAATTCTGACTTTGCTGTTCAAATTACTTCTCATATTACAGACGCTCAACAATTCACAATTAATTTTGCTAATAATAATTTAAACGGACATACAAAATTTTTAGAAAATTATAAATCAAGTAAAACAAGAATTTGCGTGACAGTTGGAATGATGACAACTGGTTATGATTGTCAAGATATTCTCAATATTGCACTTATGCGACCAATGTTTTCACCAACTGATTTTATCCAGATTAAAGGACGAGGAACGCGAAAATTTGTTTTTGAATATATTGATGAATACAAAGAAAAGCATAAACACGAAAAAGAAAATTATAAACTTTTTGATTTTTTTGCTAATTGTGAATATTTTGAAGAAAAATTTGATTATGATGAAATTTTAGTTTTACCTCCTCCTCAAACAGGGACAGGCGAACCGGGGGGACAAGGAGTAAATATTGATGAAATCGAAATTTTTGATCCAGATAAAGTTAAAGAATTAAGAGAAAAAGTAATTGGTATTGAGGGAATGAAGGTCGATAGAAAACTTTTTGAAAAAGCCCGCGAGGAATTGCAAAAAGACCCCGAAGTGAAATCTGCCGTTGAAAACGAACAATGGGAGAGAGCAACTCAAATTGTGCGAGATAAATATGAAGATAAGCCAAGACTATATCTCAACCTAGAGAAAATAAGAAAAGGAGAGGGCCTTGATAGGCGTCTTTCCTGGCGTGAGTTTTTGGAAAGAATTTTTGGAAAAATAGATAGATTTAAAACCAAAGATGAAAAACTCGAAGAAGAATGTGAAAAGTTTATTTCAATTCACAAACCTGAAAGCAAATATGTTCCGCATATAAAAAATTATCTAAAGGCTTATGTTTCAAATGAATATTTCCGCAATGAAATAAACAATCAAAGATTTCCGCGAGAATATGCCGGATTCACAATGTCAGAATATAAACAACTGAATGGCTGGCGAGAAACAATTCCCACATACATAAAAGATTATGTTTCAGTTAATCAGTATATGAGATAATCATGGAAATTAATTATATATTTAATTTATGGGATAGTTTATTCGCAGTCATTAGTATTCTTATTAGTGTTGCTATCGCAATTTGGATTTATAAATTAGAAAAAAAACTAACAGCACAAGATAAATATAAACATGAAGTTGAAATAACAAAAAAAATAATAGAAATAGGAATTTATAGAAGTGTTATTCTGGCTAATGTCAAAAAATATCATCCTCTTAGAAAAGATAAATTTAATAAAAAATATTATAAACAAGGGGCTGAATTGTATACTGTTGTTTCGGAATATGGTGTTCAGTTTATACTTAATCCAAAAAATAAAAACATTCCTGTCGGGTTAATTCCTTTTGAATGGATAGAATATATAAGAGATTATGATAGTGAAGATAACAAATCCATTATAGTTTGTAAATTTAAAGGAATTAAATGGTATAAAAGATTTAGGTCTCCATTTAAAGAAATTAATTATATTTACGAAAATCCGAACTACGCAGAAAACTCGGATCCTGATTTTATGAAATTTACCACTATTAAGCCAAGTAATTCGCATACTAAACAAAAATAATTATGTTAGACCAAGCTACAAAACGAAAAATTGATTCCGCCCGCAATATTCTTGTTGGTAAAGTTCCTGACCCAAAAGCTCAAGTTGAACAAATCACAATTGCCCTTATCTATAAGTTTATGGATGATATGGACAAGGAAAATGAGGAAGTTGGGTTGAAAGCTCAATTTTTCATTAATGATTGGAAAAAGTTTTCTTGGACAAAAATTTTAGACAACAAACTTTCAGGGCAAGAACGCCTCGATCTTTATGTTCAAGCAATTACAAACATGCCAAAAAATCCGCTTATTCCCCAATTGTTCCGTAATATTTTTAAAGGCGCATTTTTACCATACAATGACCCACGCACACTCTCACTTTTTTTGAAAGAGATTAATGAATTTAATTACGAAAACAGTGAAAGTTTAGGAAATGCTTTTGAATATTTGTTATCTTGTTTAAGTGCGCAAGGCGATGCTGGAATGTTTCGCACGCCTCGGCATATCATTGATTTTATTATTGAAATCGTTGGTCCAAAGAAAAATGAAACAATTCTTGACCCTGCTTGCGGAACGGCTGGATTCTTAATTTCTGCCTACAAACATATTTTGAAGCAAAATAAAGAAAAAGTTCTTACTCCAGATGAGAAACTGAAATTGATGAATAATCTTGCCGGCTATGACATTTCGCCTGATATGGTGAAACTAGCTCTTGTGAATATGTATTTACATGGATTTCCAGAACCAAAAATTCATGAATATGACACGCTTTCAAGTGAAAAGCGTTGGGATGAAACTTTTGATGTTATCCTTGCTAATCCACCATTTATGACACCGAAAGGTGGAATAGTTCCTCATAAAAGATTTTCCATTCAAGCTAAACGAGCCGAAGTGTTATTTGTAGATTATATTGTTGAACATTTGACAGTTAAAGGGCGAGCTGGAATTATTGTTCCAGAAGGAATAATTTTTCAGTCAAATAATGCATACACGCAATTGCGTAAAAAATTGGTTGAAGATGGACTTTTTGCTGTCGTTTCTCTTCCTGCTGGCGTTTTTAATCCATATGCAGGAGTAAAAACAAGTATTTTACTTTTTGATAATGAAATTTCCAAAAGAACAAAAGATTTTTTGTTTTTAAAAATTCAAAATGATGGCTTTGATCTTGGGGCGAAAAGACGTGAGCATGATAAAAATGATTTGCCCTTAGCCTTGGAGATTATAAAAAAATATAAAACAGCATTGAACAACGGTAAAGTTTTTGAGTTTAACGAAAACGAAAAGCAAGTTGCTCATCTTACTTCTAAAGAAAAAATAATTGCCACAGGTGACTATAATCTTTCGGGTGATAGATACAAAGAAGTTGTAAGTTTCGCTAATCAAAAATGGAAAATGGTGAAATTGGGAGATATTTGCGAATTTGTCGGGAAAGGAGGCCGACCTGCATCTTTCGCTAATGAAAATGGGAATATTCCATTCATCGTTTCTTCATCGTTTGAAAAAAAATGTAATTCTGCTGATTTCGATATAGAAGCGTTAATAATTGGCGATGGAGGATCGGCAAATATTCACTACTTGAACGGAAGATTTTCAGCATCTGATCATACTTATGTCTTAAAAAACAAAAGCGAAGAAACGGTTTTGTTAGGATATGTTTACAGATTGATATTGAACAATTTAGAAATAATTGAAAAAGGTTTTCAAGGGCAAGGTTTAAAAAATGTTTCAAAAAAGCATTTGAAGTCTATTGAAATCCCGCTTCCACCCATCAAAATTCAAGAGCAAATCGTGACGGAGCTAGACGGTTATCAAAATATAATTTCCGGTGCCAAACAAATCACCCAAAACTGGAAACCCAAAATCGACATTGATCCAGAGTGGGAGAAGATAAAATTAGGTGAGATTGGAAAAATTAGTATGTGCAAAAGAGTTTTTAAGGATCAAACTAGTATTAACGATGAAATTCCTTTTTATAAAATTGGAACATTTGGGAAAGCTGCAAATGCTTTTATTAATAAAAAACTCTTCGATGATTATAAGAATAGATTTTCTTATCCGAAGAAAGGCGATGTATTAATTTCAACCTCCGGAACTATTGGGAGAACTGTTATTTTTGATGGTAAGCCAGCTTATTTTCAAGATTCAAATATAGTTTGGATAGAAAATGATGAAAAGATAGTTTATAATAAATATCTTTATTTAGTTTTCCAGAGTATCAACTGGATTACTACTAAGGGTGGAACAATTGAAAGGCTATACAATAAATTAATCAAGGAAACCGAAATCTTTATACCATCATTTGAAATTCAAAAACAAATTATAGAAAAAATTGAAGCCGAGCGTGCATTAGTAGAATCTTCCAAAGAACTAATTGAAACTTACGAACAAAAAACTAAAGAAGTAATTGCTAAATTGTGGGAGGAATAATTAAACCATCATGAATTACTATCAGACAAAGAAGAAGGTATTTATAAGTTTTGATTTTGATAATGATCAATTCTTGAGGGATTCATTAATGGGACAATGCAAACTTAATGGAACGCCATTTGATATGGAAGATTGGTCAGTTAAGGAGCCCTGGAATCAAAGCGAATGGAAGGAAAAATGTTTATCTAAAATCAGGAGATGTAACCTGGTTATTGTTATGGTAGGCGAAAGAACGCATTCTTGTAGCGGCGTAAGGGCAGAAATTAAAATGGCAAAAGAAGCTGGTGTTTCCGTAGTTGGTTTAAAAGGTTATCCCGATAAAAATTGTCTGAAACCTAATGGTTTGGAGGGGTATTATAAGTGGACATGGAAAAATGTTAAAAATTTAGTTAACGGTGGTAGATAATATGGAGAAAAAAATTTTAAGAAAATCCTTGGATGAATATGGTGAGAATTATTATTCTCATTATTTCGAGCAATATAAAATGTATGTTGAAAGTGCGGAAAAAAATAGCGACAGGAGACAAAATGCAAATAATTTCTTTTTAACAATAAATACAGTATTAATTTCTGTGATTGGGTTATCATTTCAAATAAAAATATTAGAAAAGTTTGACTGGCTAAGGGTTCTGTTCGCTTTATTGGGAATATTAATTTGTATTATTTTTTGGTTTTTATTGAGAGCATATAAACAGTTAAATTCTGGAAAATTTCAAGTTATTCATGAGATGGAGCAATTATTACCTTTGGCTCCTTATGATTATGAATGGAAAATACTTGGAGAAGGGAAAAACAAGAAAATATATTATCCATTTTCGCATATAGAATTATTAATCCCATTTATTTTTGGAATAATATACTTATTTTTGGGTATAGTTTTTTTAGTGACGATTTATGTATGAAGATGCTAAAAGCAAAGGTGTCAGTAGAATCTTCTATAAAGATTATGAAAAATTAGATGAGTTTAGCGATAAAGTTTTAAGCGAGATTAAAAAAGTTTCTTAAATAAAATAATTTTCTATCAAGTAGCTTATCCAGCAACATTTTTTGAAAATAAGGTTTAAGTTTTATTTAAAACAAAATGGTTAATTTTAAAGAAAGGTTAAATTTAGTGAGGAGCATTTTAACTAATTGCCCCTATGAAACTCAGAAAGAAAAAATAGTAGAGCTTTTTGAAATTACTAAAAACAATACGAGCAAGGAGGATATTTTGCTAAGACTTTTTGTTGTTGATAGTTGCTATTCGACTAATATGAACAGGAGACTTTTTGGATTTGAAGAGCTAGCAAATCTAATTTTTGAAATTGATTCTAAATTGGATGAAAATATTAATGTAAAAAAATTTATAGAAAGTAGCTTAAAATTATTAGATTATCCCGTTGGAATTGACAAAAAAGGAAAGTCCAAGGGACATGCTTTTTCTTTGATTACAAAATATATATACTTCAAAACAAAATTTAATTTTCCAATTTATGACAGATTGGTGTTTGATGGACTAAGAGAGGAGGGACTAGTTGAATTACCCCGAAATCCCTCCAAGGAGTATTTTAAAAGACTTGGGGCCATAAAAGATAAATACAAAGTTTCTTTTGATGATTTAGATAAATATTTTTGGGTATGTGGAAAAATCAGAAAAGGAAGTCTTTCCTTGTTGATTTCAGATAAAGAGTCGTATGTAGATTTTTTAGATAAATTAAATTTAAGCGACGAGGAACTAAAATTGGAAAGTGGAGAATTTGATTTGATGTTATCTAGAAAACTAATCTCAAAAAAAGAAGATATTTTTGATAATCAAAAATTTAAAAATATTCAGAAACTTGCAAAATCAATAGAAAGCGAAAAAATGTTTGGAGGCCTATCGAAAAGTTGACCCCTTTAAAATATCAGTGAAATAATATGAAAAAAATTCCTTTAAGTAAAATTGAGTTTGGTGATGTCGATTTGGAAACATATAACAAATCTGAATCATATATTCATGTTTATAAGTGTATGAAAAGTGAATGCAGGCTTGAATTTATTGTATTTTCTTGGCAAGAAGATTGGTCTGAAAATCATAAGTCATTTTGTCCTGAGTGTGGTGGGAGAGAAAGTATGAAATTGTTCACGAGATTTGTTAATAGAAAAATATGGGAGATAGTAAGTGACCCTGACTTAGGACAAGAAAAAAGCATTAATTAATTTAATGATAAAAATTGATTATAAATTAAATATTATATATTAAAAAAGAATATTTATGAAAATCTTACACACCCTCATCCTTGAAGATGATTTAGAAACTTTATCTTTTTTATTGAAAAAATTATCAAATTTTGAGAAAAAAGAAGATTATATGTTTAGTTTTGCAGTTACTATTCTTTCTGAATATACTCAAGTAGAGGAGTATGTTAATAAAAAAGAGGATAAGGATTTTGATATTATTCTTTTAGATCGAGATTGCAAGGCTTTCGGATCTTTCCACGTATTGGATTTTGAAAAATTTAATGTAGATAAAATAATTTCAATTTCTTCTGTTCCTGAATACAATGAAGAAGCCAGGCAAAAAGGCGTTACGAAAATAGTTTACAAAGATCTCGATAGACTAGACGAATTTTCTGATAAAGTTCTAGATGAAATTAAACAGTTGCTGTAAGTAAGTAAAAAATAATTTATTAGTATGTCATTAAAAAGGTATAATACGGTTATTTGTGTGGGGCATGGAATGGCCGATATTTCTTTGGAGGAGAGAAATGAAATGGCTCGAGAGGCTGAGAAAATTTTAAAAGAAGATAGAATTAAGTTTTATAGATCGGGGTATGAGTTTAGATTTGGAGATACTAGGGGGATCGAAGAGGCTAAATTGCAGAAATATATAAAAAAGTTGTTTATAAAAGAAAGCATTCATTTTAATTTTTGGCATGATAGTTTGAAAGATGCTCCTCAGACTGATGAAGAATTAATCGAGTATTTGAAAGATTTTCTTATTAGAAAAAGAACTCTTACTATTACTGAAGTTCGAGAGGAAGTTAATGTCGGCAGAAATAGGGCAATCAAATTAATGAATAAACTTGTTGAATGTGGCTTGTCTTTCCCTAGAAAAGATAAAAGAGGTAGTAGATGGAGACTTAAGAAAAAATGAAAAAAATATGGAAGAAAAAATTAAAAAACTAACTTCATTGTCATATAAAAATAGATTTAGTATTTATTATAAGCCAGATCTTTGTTTGGTAAGAACTTATTTTAAAAATGGAAGCCAGCATAAAGAAACAGATAAAACAGTAATTGGAGCAATAACAAAAATGATTGATTTCCTTAGGAATCAATCAAGAAATCCAAAATAAAAATGTACAAATACCTTAAAGACAATATTTATTATAGCAATTTCTACGATCAGCTTACTATTGAAGAATGCCAGCGTTGGGAAGATACGAAATATTCTAAAGATATTTTAAAACTAAAAGGCAAGGAGAAAAAACTGGAAAAAATAAGAAAAGAATATTTTGAAAAGGTAGTTCTTGATCTTGTGCTTCATATTATGAAAGCTGATTATGCTTCAAAAAAATCAGAAGTAATTCAGAAGTGGATTAAGCGTGATGAGGCAAAAGATGAAAAACTTGCTAATGCCAAAGAACCACAAGGGATCAGATGTTTAAAGTGTGATTCATCATTGGAAGATTGCACCTCTCGTGATCTTATGGATAATCATCAGGGCAAAGAGGAAGTCCTTTTTATGTTTGAATGCAAAAATTGTGGTAAGCGTAGGTCTTGCTGGGAAGATGGCAAGGAATGGGAATACAAGCCAACTTGCATAGAATGCAAAGCAGAGGTGCAAGAAGAAAGATCTCGAAAAGACAATGTCATCACCACAAAATATTCTTGTTCAAAATGTGGTCACGATGAAACCGACGTGATGAATCTTGGTAAAAGGAAGGAGGAGAAAATTGATCCAAATTTTGAGGCTAATCGAAAGAAGTATTGCATATCTGAACAGGAGGGGTTTGAATTTATGAGACAAATTGAAGAAACGAAAAAAATTGTGGATAAATGGAAAGATAAAGAAGACAATAAAGAGCTTTATGATGCGATTGATAAAATAAAAAAGCTCACTATCCCTGAACTTCAAAATTTGCTTAATCCGCTAGTTGAAAAATCCGGCTATATTAAATTTGAATTTGAAAAGCCCGAACTTCAAAAAGATGTTATTTTAGGATTCAATTTGCAGGATGCAAAATCTGGAAGAGAAGAATATGATAGCATTCACGATCTCCAAAAGCTTCTAAAAAATGCCCTGAAGTCAACAAATTGGCGTTTAATGAGCGATGGTGTCAGATATCGCCTTGGATATCTCCAGGGTCGGTTAAGAGGCGTGGAGGGCGAGGAAAATTTAAAAAACTTATTAAAAATAAAGTAAGATAAATATATGCCTGAAGTAAAATTAGCAACACCATTAAAATATGATCATCCAAAAGGAACCCCGATTACTGTTGTTGACCAATATATAAACAAAAATACGGGTGAAAAAACTTGGTTTGTGGCTCCAAAAGTGGATGGTTTATATTATGGTAGGGCGGTAAAATTTTTTGAGAAAGCCATAAAATTAAGAAAAAAAGTATTAGCCAGTAGAGGTTTTGTCAATCCTAAGGATCATGAGCAGGGAAAGGCTTTTATTAATAAGGACAGGGTCTTTAATTTTTTTACAGAGGCTTGTTCTGGCGTTATTTTATTGTTCGCCGCTGTCGAATCACTTACTAACACACTTATAGAAAAATCTCCTAAATATGATTTTAAAAAGAAAAAAAGAGCAAAAAGGATTTCGGTGGGGAGGATTAAGATAGAATGGGAAAAAGAAAGGGCCTTAACTTTAGATGAATTGATGTTTGTTGGTATTGAAGAAAAGCTAAAGAATGTTCTTCCATGCTTATATGATTTTAAATCACCAGCGAGCAAAAACTTTTGGCAGGATTTTAAAAAACTGAAACGATTGAGAAATGGATTTATACATTGTACGCGTAATCATGCTTATGGAGCTAATAAGGGAGTAAATTCTCTTTATTCGCAATTATTTGATATTGATTTTGAAAAACTTGTTAATAATATAGGCGAGTTGATTGAGTATTTGGATAAGAATACTAGCAGATAAAGTTAAATTAATATGAATCAATGGTAAAAAGGAAAATAACAAGAAGAAAAACTAAAAAACCTAAAACTATAAGAACAAAAAGACTTCGGCGCTACACCCCTGCAGAGCAACAGATTATTCTTAATCTTTCAGAAGCTTTAGGGGGAATACTTCCCGCGACTTCCAGGGGTGATTTTTGCTTGCAAAAAATTGCTATTAAAAATCGACTTGGAAAATATTTTGATTCTAAACTCGGGAATAAAAAGAAACAATTTTCTTATTTTATCCAACAAGTTTTTGGTAGACATCCAATAAAATTCAAAAGGATTATCAACGATGTTCTTGCAGAGGCTGTTGAAAGAAGAAGACAAAAAGGACAACCAATTTTGAGAGATGAAGCGGATTTTCTAAAGCTGAAGTTGTATAAACTTGGCATAGATCTAAAAACAGAAATTGATGAACTTAATTTACCAAAAGATAGACCTAAAATAACACCGCCTCCAATTCACATCAAACAGTCTATCGATAAAATAGGGTTGCACCAGCTGTTGCTCGATAAAGTATCCCCATTGTTTTGTGATGGTCATTTAAATGAAGCTGTAAGAAAATCTGGGGAAATATTTGAATCTCACATAACTAGAATTTCTGGAGTAAATGATAAATATGGAAGAGATTTAGTTACTACGGTATTCAATGTTAATAATCCGATTTTAGATGTATCTGGATACCATAGTAGTGATATAATAAGTGGGAATGATGAAAAAGAAGGCTTTTTGTATCTCAGTATGGGAATTATGAGTTGGTGTAAAAATATAATGGGACATGGGGATGTTGAACAGTTGGCCCCTTCTGAGGCTGCATCCCGTATAATTATTATAAGTCATCTCCTAGAGGTAATTGATAAACAATTAAGTAAATAAGACAAACAAGTGTCTTATTTTAAAAAATGAGACAGGAGCTGTTTCGTGCCTTATTTGTCTTATTTTGTTTTTGAGACCCTGACCTAATCTCCTTGAATTGTCACTTTGGATATAACCCTAGAAAAGCCTTTAGAAATCCCTATAGTTACAAGTTCTAGACCGATGTAGCCCGCAATTTTTTCAAACCCCGAAAGGGGTTTTTAAAATTGCGGTGAGAAAGGGAT
>CAZXUS010000023.1:0-13328 GCA_964643985.1 uncultured Bdellovibrionales bacterium
GGAAAAAGTGCCATTAAGATATATAATAAATTTTAGTAATGAATTATACAGAAAGTATGTTGCGTGTAGAGAGGGCTTGTTTTTGTTAAGCATATTAAACTTTTTAAATTGTGAGTAATTTTTTACCTGATGAACTTTTATATTGTTATTTTACTATAAAGTCAAAAGAAGTCCCAGACATTAAGACGTTATAGTCGCAAGAATAGCCTTCGGAAAATAGTTATCGTTATCTATGTGAAATAATGATTATAAAAATTTATTAAAATTATTGAAAATTTAGAAATTGATTATTGAATGAATATTGAAGATTGGATATTGAATATTCAAAGTCATTCTTCTCTAAATTTATATTGAATAGCCTCGGCTAAATGATTAACATTGATATCCTTAGTATCTTCCAGATCAGCGATAGTTCGAGAAACTTTCAAAAGCCTGAAGTAAGTTCTGGGGGAGAAATGCATTTTATTAATTGCCAGTCGCAAGAGTTCTTTTTCGGGTTCGCCAATTGCGCAGAATTTTTTTAGTTGTTGGTTGTTCATTTCGGCGTTGGTAAAAATTCCGGAATTTTTAAATCTTTTTAGTTGAATTTCTCGGGCTTTGATTATTCTTTGACGAATGTCTTCGCTTTTTTCCGCTAAGGCTTCCTGGGTAATTTTTTCAAACTTTAAACGAGGCACTTCAATTTGTAAATCAATCCGATCTAAAATTGGACCCGATAATTTTTTCTTGTAATAACTGATTTGATTGGGAGTGCAGGTACATTCTTTTTCTGGGTCGGTGGCGTTTCCACAGGGACAAGGATTCATCGCGGCTACTAACATAAATTTAGCGGGAAAACAAAGAGTACCAGTGGCTCTAGAAATTGAAACTTCACCGTCTTCTAAAGGTTGACGGAGATTTTCAATTAAGCTTCTGGAAAATTCGGGAAATTCGTCCAGGAATAAAACACCCCGATTGGCCAGCGAAATTTCTCCGGGTCTAGGAAAACTTCCACCACCAACTAGCGCTACGGCGGAAGCACTGTGATGAGGGCTCCTGAAAGGTCGAGCTGTAATTAAAGGTTGACGATTGTCGGTAATCCCGGCGATGGAATAAATTTTTGTCACCTCAAAAGCCTCTTCCTTAGCCATTGGTGGCATAATCGAGGGAACGGCTTTGGCTAGCATTGTTTTTCCTGATCCTGGCGGACCAGACATCAAGATGTTGTGACCGCCTGCAACTGAAATTTCCAAGGCGCGTTTGGCGTGCTCTTGACCTTTAATAAAGGAAAAATCAGAGTTTTTAAAATTATTTGAAGTATTTTCCAGGTTAATTTTTTTCTTAGTAAATTTTCGAAAACGTTTTTCTTTAAGTTGGTCAACAAAGTCTTTCAAGGTTTTAATTGGAAAGACATTTAAGTCATCGACTAAATTGGCCTCTCTGGCTATTTTTTCAGAAAGAAAAATATTTTTGATGCCATGTTCTTTTAGGGAAAGTGCAATCGGTAAAACTCCTTTGATGTCTCTTAGTCGACCATCCAAGGAAAGTTCACTTAAAAAAACTGAATCCTTTGGAAGGGCTTCAATTTGTTTCGTCACGAGTAAAATTCCTAAAGCAATCGGAAAATCAAAGAAAGGACCTTCTTTTTTAAGATCGGCAGGAGCCAGATTGACAGTTATTCTTCCAAAATGATGAGGTGGCTTAAAACCGGAATTTTTAATGGCGCTGGAAACTCTTTCTTTGGCTTCTTTAACAGCCATATCGGGGAGGCCAACAATACTAAAAACGGGTTGACCGGCGAGGGTGTCAACTTCGATTTCGATTAGGTTGCCTTGCATTCCGTAAACAGAAGCAGAGTAAACTTTTGATGACATTTTTTAGCGGGTCGCAAAATTTGGTATATTTCTTCGTCAAATCCTCCGTTGTTTTTCGATGTACTCTTCAGTACATCTCATGCGCTACTCGGATTTTCCTCGAATTATACTCAAATTTTTCAACCTCGAGTATTTTTAAAGGGTTATATTACTTGTTTATCTCGTTTAATTTACTGTGATGAGAGTTTAATTTAGTTCTTTCTTATCTCGCTGTACTCGCCTAGGAGAGGAAGGCTGGTTAAACTTTATTTTTATAAATAAAAACTGGATTTGTTGGTTATTTTGTGAGATAATAGCTTTGTATTTTAAAGTATAACACATTATTTAGATGCAGAAAGAAATTAATTTAAAACAATTTAGCAACCAACTTTGGGCATTGTTAAAACCTTCCAGACAGAAAATTATAATTCTTGTTTTTTTGATTATTCTTGTTGAAGCTCTCCAACTAATAGGACCTTATATTCTAAAAATAATTATTGATTTGATTTTGGATTTTAAAACAGAGGGATTGGGGTCGATAAGTTTTTGGATAATCGCCATGTTTATGTCTAACCAAATTGCTTCTTTGTTCGCTTATGTCAAAGATCGACGCTCCTTGGATATTGTCACTGATTCTGATTATTATTTAGCCAATAACGCGCAAAGCAAGATGGTGGAATTAAGTTTGTCTTATCACGAAAAAGAAAACACTGGGAATAAAATCGTTAAAATTCAGCGAGGAATTGATCGAATTAGAGATCTTTTGCTTAGTCTGTTGTGGGAAGTTATTCCGACTTTTTTTCAAATAATTTTTACAACTGTTGTTCTTTTTTGGGTTAATTTTTGGTTTGGTTTGACTATTTTATTTTTTGTGCCTATTTTTGTTTGGATAACTTTGAAAGTTAATAAAATTGTTCATCCGCAACGAGTTCAGATTTATAAAAAAGGAGAAGAGGCTTCAGGCTTGATGACTCAATCAATCGTCAACATCAATACTGTCAAATCTTTTGTTCAAGAAAAAATGGAGATTAAAAAATTTAGAAAAGTAAACCGAGCTATTCAAGACAATGCCATTCAAGTTTTTGGAACCTCTATGAAATTCAATCTTTTGCGAACTTTGGTGATAAATCTTGGCAGAACTACTATCTTATTTTTTGGAATATATCTTATTTGGAAGGGCTTCGTTACGATTGGAAGCTTGGTTTTTGCGATTACTATTTCCGAAAAGGCTTTAATTTCACTTTTCAGAATTTCTAGAGTTTATGATCAAATTATGGAAAGTAGTGAACCGGTGGCTCGATTATTCGAATTAGATTTAGAAACTTCTGAAATTAAGAATCCTAAATATGGAATTAAGCCTAAGAAAATCGTTGGAGGAATTGAGTTTAAAAATGTTTCTTATGCTTACAGCGATAATCGAAGGAAAGCATTGAAGAATCTCGATTTTAAAATTGTACCAAATAGTATGACCGCTTTTGTTGGTCCTTCTGGCGGAGGAAAAACTACGGTGGCGCGAATGATTTTTCGTCATTATGATCCGCAGGAGGGAAAAATTTTATTAGATAATTATGACTTACGAGAATATGATCTTTATGCTTTTCGGAATTTTATTTCAATTGTGCCTCAGGACGTTGAAGTTTTCAGTACTTCTATTCAGAAAAACATTGCTTATTCTAAACCAAAAGCGACTTTAAAAGAAATAAAAAAAGCGGCCCGAATTGCTAATGCTGAAGAATTCATTAATAATCTGGAAGAGGGATATGATACGCAAGTTGGGGAACGAGGAGTTAAATTATCCGGTGGTCAACGACAGAGAATTGGAATTGCTCGGGCGATCTTAGCTGATCCTCAGGTCTTGATTTTTGATGAAGCTACTAGTAATCTGGATTCTTATAGCGAAAAACTTATTCAAGATGCCATGGAAAAAATTAGAGCCAATCGAACAGTAATCGTTATTGCTCATCGTTTGAGTACTATTAAAAAAGCCGATCAGATTTTTGTTTTAGAAAATGGTCAAGTGGTTGAAAAAGGAACTCATCAGGAATTAGCCCAAGAGAAATGTAGTTTGTATAAAAAATTAATTGATTTACAAAAATTAAGTGATATTGAATAAACAATGACTTTTTCGAGCAACCAACAATTAGTTGACTCTTTGGAACAGGATGGTTTTATCCAGTCCTTATCAATTAAGGAGGCTTTTTTAGTTGCAGATCGAAAAAAATTTATTCCAGTTGAGTTTTCTCGGTTTGCTTATTTTGATCAGCCAATTCCTATTGGCGAGCAACAAACAATTTCTCAACCAGCTACAGTCGCTTTTATGCTGGAGTTATTAGCAGTTCAACCTGGACAGCGTGTTTTGGATGTTGGTGCCGGTAGCGGATGGGTGACGGCGCTTTTGGCTCATTTAGTGGGAACTACTGGCTGGATTCAAGCTTATGAATTAAAAAAACGGGTAGGTCAATTTGGTCAAAAAGCAGTGGTTGATTTTAAGCTTAAAAATGTTGAGTATTTAATAGCTGACGCTGCTCAATATTGGACAAAAAAAGGTCTTTTTGATCGTATTTATGTGGGAGCTGCTTTTCGGAAAATTCCTTCTAATTTAATTTTACAGTTAAAAGACGACGGAATTTTAGTGGCGCCCACTCAACAAAATGATTTGCGAAAAATTACTAGAGTCGGAGATAAATTTGAAGAAACCATTTATCCGGGATTTGTTTTTGTGCCGTTTTTGGACAATAAAAAATAATCAGCAAATAAAAATTTGAAGAATCAAGAGTTTTTTAAAAATAAAACGAGGGGAACTTGTTGCTGAAGAAATTTTTAAGTTTAAGGAAGGAGTAGCTTTTGAAAGACAATGGGCGCAAAGGGTTGATTTCTGGAGTTATTGTGGTATTATTTATTTTGTCGTTTGGAATTAATGAAGTTTAGTTAAATTAAGAGTTTTATTTTTTCAAAAGATTTAGGCCGGGGTAGCTCAGTGGTAGAGCAGAGGACTGAAAATCCTCGTGTCGTGAGTTCAATTCTCACCCTCGGCACACAGATAGTTTTGCAGTTATATGTTATTTCTACTGCAAATTCAAAATTTTAATTAAATTTCCTTCAAATTCCCCCCACCTATAGACATAGGTATCAAAAATTTTTGAAAATTTAATTTAAAATTTAGAATTTTCGTAACGAAAACCATATAACTGCAAAACTATAAAAATGATTACCACGAAAGATTCGGGTCTAGAAGTATTTCTAAGCCCGCTTTCTTTAAGCGGATATAGTATAATGGTTATTACTCTAGGTTGCCAATCTAGTGATACGGGTTCGATTCCCGTTATCCGCTCAAAAATAAACAAAAACTCTGGATTCATCCAGATTTTTTGTTTATTGGGGGACAGGGAATCGAACCAGACGGAAGTGCTACATTCCGAGCTAGCGAGGAATTAAAGAGGGTGCGCTGAGTCCGGGGAGAAAGCGCTTAATGAGTGCGAGTCCGCCTAGGCGGACGACGCACGAATTTAGCGACTTGACCCTTCGATTCCCGTTATCCGCTCAAAAATCAATAAATCCCTTGGGTTTCCCTTAGGGGATTTATTGATATTAGGGGAGGGAATCGAAAGACGGAGACCTAATATTTAGAGCTGGCGAGGAATTATAGAGAGCGGCCGAGTCCAGGTAGAAAGCACTTAGCGAATACAAGTCCGCCTAGGCGGACGAAGTATGAGATTGGTGATTTGACGCTGATTCCCATTATCCGCTCAAAAATTTATTAAATCAACTTAGGGGCGAAATTTGGAGGTGAAGTTGATTGGGGTTGGATTTTGCAGGGTTTATATTCCATTGACAATTTGTCGTTTTGGTTATATAATGCTTGTGTAAGTTAAATATTTTTGTTGTTGAGGTGGTTCGCATTTTTTTTGTGAAGCACTTTTTTTGTTGCAGAAATTATAGTTTGGCGAATTTCTTTGCTTGCCTCGCCGAAATCTTGACGGAGGCGGGTCAAATCTTAAATTGCTTTTCAATGTATCATCTAATACATTTCATACGCAAATTAAGATTTTCCTCGAAATTCACTCAAACATATAATCTCTGTGTTCCTCAAAAAATATAATACTAGTTATAAAAAAACTTGTCTAAATAAAAAACAAACATAAACAAAAAAAGAAGCAGCATTTAAATTTGAGAATTATCTTGAAACAAAAAATAATAATGGGATTGTTTACAAAAATAAGATCTTTGAAAACAATCCCATGAAAAAATGAAAACCAAAAACGTAAAAAACAATTTAATAATTTTTCTAGCAGTAGCCACTCTGCCGTTTTTGGAAGTGGGAATAGTTAAGGCGGATGAAGGAATCGAAAAACAAATTATTAATTATGTTAATCAGGAGCGAGTGGAGGAGGGGTTAGAACAATTGGTTGAAAATGATATTTTGAATGAAGTGGCTAAATTGAAAGTGCGAGATATGTTGGGAAACGACTATTTTGCGCATACTTCACCTCAAGGATTGGATCCGTGGCATTGGTTTGATAAGGCTGGTTATTCTTATAAATATGCCGGAGAAAATTTGGGGATGGATTTTGAAACGGCTGGTGCTGTTCACGAGGCTTGGATGAAAAGCGTGACTCATCGAGAAAATATTGTTTCAGCTAAATATAAAGAAATTGGAGTGGCGGTTGAAAGAGGGATTATAGACAACAAAGAAACTCAGATTGCCGTTCAAGTATTTGGAACTTCATTAATAGCAATGGATTTAATTCCAATAGAGATTAAAAAAGAACTTAGCGAGGAGGTTATTGAAAAAGATGAAATGATTATTACTCAAAGCTCTATTCATTTTTGGCAAGGTGAAGACGAGGATGAAATGTTAGTTTCAGCTGAAATAGAAGGAACGCCGACAGAAGTCATGGCGGTAATTGGAAACGAGGAATATGCCTTGGAAAATTTAAGAGACGATATTTATATCAATTTAATTTCTACCGAAGGGGTTGATATAAAAAATGAAAGTGTTTTGATTAAGGCGGTAGATGGGGACGAAGAGGCAATTTTTGTCAAAGTTCCTGATAAATATTTTGCGGAGTATTTAGTCGAGAAAGATGACCAAAAAGTGGTAGACAAAGAAGTGGCGATGCTATTGGCTTCTGATCAAAATAATAATAATGATTTATTGAATAAGACTCGATTGTGGTTTGATAAAACCGGTTTTATGTTGCTGATTGTAGGTTTGTTTGTTATTACTATTTTTAATATTTGGATTTTAGAACGGGAAGAAGAGCGGTTGTTGGAGCTGAAGACTTAAGAGTTGGTTGGTTTAGAATGGAATAGTAAAAAATAGCAGTAATTTTAAAAATTAAGAATAATTAATGTGACATAAAATAAGGGACTGTTTCCAATCATCGTTTTTACTGTAATTTTTCAATTTTGGCTAAATTCTTTAAAAATCCTTTTGGCTTAGCTACCGCTAATACCTCAAAAATTTTTAAATAATTTATCTCAAAATTAATAAATTTCGTAACAAAACGGTGATCGGAAACAGTCCCAAAACAAGTGAGTCGAAATTCAGAAAACTTCACAACGTAGTAAACTCATTTCCCAATAAGCTTTCAGTTAAATTCATTAAATTTCCTTTGAAATTTTATTGGGGAATAAGTTTAATATCTGATTTCGATTTATTTCAAGTAGATTAATAGGAATAATCTATTTAAAATAAGTCGAAAACAAAAAAAGGACTGTTTAATAGTCCTAATACAAAAGTTTAATCATTAATTTGAACCTTTACAATTGAATAATGAGAAATAGTTTTTTATTCAATATGGGACTGTTT
This sequence comes from uncultured Bdellovibrionales bacterium, assembly GCA_964643985.1. Classification (GTDB taxonomy): domain Bacteria; phylum Patescibacteriota; class Minisyncoccia; order Moranbacterales; family DUUL01; genus UBA2773. Next base: position 7,645 of record CAZXUS010000023.1, read on the forward strand.
CCAATCACTGTTTTTACTGTAATCTATTAATTTCGGTTAAATTCTTTAAAAATCTTTTCGGCTTAGCTATCGCTAATATCTCAAAAATTTTAAAATAATTTATCTCAAAATTAATAAATTTCGTAATAAAACGGTAATCGGAAACAGTCCCGAAACAATTGATATTAAACTTTAATTTAATTGACTATTTCTAGCGAAACTATTTTTTAATAGTTTCGTTTAAAACAAAACAGCGAACACTGTTAACCTAAGAATAGAAATCTCTAGTCTTATCAATCTACTCGTATAGATTGATACTAAGAAACTTAAAATCCTGAATTTATTCAGGGTTTTTTGTTTTGTTGAAATTTATCGGACAGTAATTTTAGCAGAAAGAGTCAGGTGTAGGAACATTTTATTAAATGCTATTGACAAATATGATAAAGTATTGTATAGTTAAAAGTTATTAAGACAGAATTTTGGACTGTTACGAAAACGGTTCTTTGACAAAATTATAAAAAAGGGAGAGGAAAAAATGGCTAATAAAAAAACAACTGGAGATAGTTCCAAGCTTAAGTCGATGTTTGGGAAAATAAGTACCAACGATATACTGAATATCTTATTTGGAGCAAGCACTTTGAAGGATTTTGCTAATACAACTGAAGGCAAAAAAGTAGCAGAAAAAATCTCTGGAAAAATCTTTGGAATTGGAGCAGGAGATGAAGCTTTGAAGATAAAAGCCTTTGACTACTATATCGAAAAAATTCTCGAGTTGAATCTTTCGGATTTAAAGGATGAACAGGAGATAGTTAAGCTAAAAAAGAAGTTTAATGGTTTCTTCGAGTATTTAAAAGAGGAGGGCTATTCAACTTTGTGGCTTAGGAATGTTTTAGCTACCATGAGACCTGGTGACAAAGAGGGTGAGAATCAGGCAGCTAGAGAGATTGCCAAAATTATGATGGGAAAAACGTTCTCTGAAATGGTCGAATTAGCCGATCCAGATTCAATCCGAATAACATATTTGAAAAAATTATCTAGGGGTTGGGAATTTGTTGTTAACAAGAGCGGAAAATTGGATTTGCTTGTTGATATTCCTAAATTTGAAAAGTTTGTCCCAAGTCCCAAGAAAATGAAGGAGAAAGCTAAGGCTGATTTTTTTAAATTCACGAAAGTTTTTTGGTCGGGAGTGGGAGCGGTAATTGCAATTGTTTTGCTTAGAGAACTTATTCTCTTGGTGATTAATTAATAGATTTTAAAAGGAGCTAAAAATGGGTATTTTCAATCTGATTGGTAGTTTTATAATTAATATTAATATTTTTGTGGTATTGGTTATTGGAATAATTGTCTGGGTTTTTTCTAATTTTTACATCGGTCTTTTGACGGTATTTTTTTCCTTAATGGTAATAATTACCACTCCAGCGCTTAGAGTCAAGTTTCTCAGTAATGATTGGAATCTAAAAATTCCGGTTTTTCCAGGGACTTTATTTTTCCGATGGGGGCTATTTTTCACTCTAGTTGCGGCTGTTCTTTTTGGACCAGCAAAGGAAGTGACTGACTCTTATTTGGTTAATATAGGTATTTCTTCGTCCAGAGTGGCGGAAGGAAATATGATCTATAATATTTCTCAGGGTCGGGTTTTCGATATTAAAACTCGAAAGTGGCAGAATCTTAAAATTTCAATTAAGGCGAAGTATTTAGGACAGAAAGGAAAAGACTCTGACGGGGGGGTGATTTTAAAATTTCAACCCTTAAAGAAAAATGGTTCTTCAAATGGTTCAGCCATTTGGGTTCCTATTCTTCAGACAAGCAAAGCCTCTTCTCTTTTTTCAGGACTTTCTAAGACGGAAGGAGGTGGTGATGTTTCAGGAGGAGCGTCGAAACATCGAATTGTCGTGTTGAGCTCCAACGAAATTAAAGAGGGGGATTTTCACGAGAGAGATCCTTCTAGGGTATTGATTCAAATTCCTGGATTGAGAGGTGGTGGGACAATTGAATTCTTGAAGGATTTTGAGATTAAATCTAAAAAAGGCAGAGTTTATTTTGCTGCCTCAGGAGTTAAATTACCTTGGGTGAATATTATTCCCAAGGGAAGTAGAGTCGCTTTTGTAGACTCAATTTTGGCCATTACTGGTCAGGGAACTTTAGTTCTCGGTAAGGAGGCCGAAAAACTAAAAGTTGAAATTTTAAATTAAAAGAGGCCGCGGATAGAACTTTATCTTTGCGGCCTTTTTGACGTTTAAAAAACTTGATTAAAAATAGTCTCTTAAAAAAAGAAAAATTTGAATAAAAAATTATAAAATTCCGTTTAAAAATAAGTCAATGCTGTTAATTAGAATATAACTGCTTCCAACGGTTATAACAGCGATGATTGAATATTTGAAGTATTGTTTGGCGTTTTCTAGGGTTTGACTGCGACCATCGCCCATAGAGAATAAATACATTAAACCGGTGATGACAAAGGCTAAGACGGCTAGAATTAAAAAAACGGTTAACAGCCAAGCCACTAATTCAATTAGGATTAAAATAATAGGATCGCTACCTCCTGGGTCAGGCAAACCAGTGTTAGGGGGAATTAGAATGTCAGCCTTGGCGATGGTGGTTGCAAAAAATAAACCTAAAAAAGAAAAAAATAATTTGATTTTCATAAAATAATTATTAACAAAAATTACCAAATATTAGCAAGCAAAACGCTATCTAGGAAAGAAATAATAATATAGCCAGAAAGACCTACTACGATTCCAATTATTGAATAAGTAACCATTTTTTTGGCTTTTTCAGCATTGTCAGCGTTTGCGCCAGCCATGAAAAACATAATTCCAGTGATAACAAAAGACAAAACGGCCAAAATAGTGAAAATCATCAAAAGCCATTCTAGAAAATTAATTATAATCGAATAGATACTTTGATTGGGAAGAGCAAAACTATTAGCTACCGATAATCCGTCTAGCCAATCCGCTTTGATTACCACTAGTGGGCTTAATAGTCCTAAGAATAGACTTGATAAAAAGATTTTTATTTTTTTCATTTTATATAAAAAATTTAATTAAATTTACAATTATATAGCCAATTAAGGCAACTGCAATGCCAAGCGCAGCTAAGCGCCACATATTATGAGCATTTTCCAGAATGGGTTCATCTCCTCCAGCAGTAATGAAATGAATTCCAGAGCCAATCAGTAATAATAGGGAAAAAATGAAGACCAAAGCTAATCCGACATTGGTAAGATGTAAAACTTTACTTAGGGTGTTAGCAGCTTCTAGGTCGGGAAGTTTATCTGGAGTGACTGATTGAAATTGAGCTAAAACGGTTTTGCCGAAAGATGAATAAATTAAAAATCCTAGAAAATATTTTTTTATTTTTTTCATTTTAAAGTTAATTGTAAACAATCTCTGTTTACATTTTATCATTCTAAAATAAAAAAACAAGCGATTGACTTGTTTTCTTATCTTAAAATAAACGTATGTTTAATTTAAATCTAGGTTTGAACGGTTCCGGCAAGAAGAGAACTAACTACGTTGACTATTATGTATCCAATTAAAGCCACTATGATTCCGATAATAGAATAAGTCAACCATTTTTTGGCGTCTTCGCCTCGGTCGGATCCTCCGGCTGTGACGAACATAATACCAGAAATTACAAAACCAATTACTGCTAAAACAGTTATAAGCAACAATAACCAATTTAAAACGGTAGTAATAATTTCATAAATAGAAGTTGACTCTAGTCCAGTTCCGATTTGTCCTTGAGTAGGGTTGAAGCCCCCTCCTGGAGCAGCTCCGGCAACCAATGGCAAACTAAGAACAGTAGCTAGTGCCATAAAAGATAAAACATGTTTTGTTGTTTTTTTCATTGTTTCACCTCCCCTCTTTTGTTTTTCATTTTTATTTATTAATTTTTAAAATTAATTTTCTATAAAATTAACAATTTGTTTAACAATAATCAAAGCTGATCCAGAAATCAAGAAACCAAGCAGGGAATATTGAATATTAGTCTTTATTTTTTCAGCCTTGTTAGAATCTCCAGCGGTAAATAGATATAAAATGCCGTTTGTCACTAAACTAAGAATAGCAAGAATGCCAACGATTGACAATAAAAAGGACAAAGTTCTGGCTACAATCTCGGATAAGCTGGGAGCGTCAATTAAGTTGGTTGGAACTGGGTTACCGTCTAAAACAATAGATTTAATTTCTTTGAGAAAACTAGGGCCAGCCAAAGCCAAAGCTAAACCGATTAAAGAACCAACCCAGATTTTTTTAGCGGTTCCAATCAAAGCATCATTTCCAGTGTTGGAAGCAATTAAATAGACTACTCCGCCAATAACTATGAATAAAACTCCTAAAAAAGCAATAATATTTAAAATTCCAGTTAAAATAGCTTCGAAAAAAGAGGTTATATCTCCAGTTGGACCAACAGGATTGCCAAAAGAAATATTTAAGGCCAATGCAATGTTGGGGACGAGAAAGATTAAAAAAGCAAAGATTAGTAAATTTTTTTTGTTGAGCATATTAAACGTTTAAAAAAGAAAGAATTGTTTTAACTAAAATTAAAGATCCGCCAGAAACAGCCAAGGCGATTATCGAATAAAGAGCAATTTTTTTGGCTTTATCAGAATTTTCTCTATTTCCGCCAGCACTCAAATAGGTAATGCCACTGTAAATTAAACTTATTAAAGCTAAGATTCCAATTAAAGTGAGAGCAAAATCTAAAAGATTGGTTAATATACGAGAAATTGAATTGGCATTGTCGATAGCGTTAGCTCCTGTTCCGCCAGCTCCTCCGCTTGCTATTAGATCTTTGATTTCTTTTAATAAGGAAGGACCAGCGATAGCCAAGGAGAAACCAATCAAGGCTGTCACTATGGTATTTTTAGCTAAAGTTAATTGCGAATCTTTTCCTCCAGCGGTTAAATACATTACTCCTCCTATTACGATAAAAATTACGGCTAACCAACCCGCAATTCCTTGGATTGAAACTAAGAGCCCTTCTAGAAAGGAAGTTAGACTGTTATGCGGAAGAGGATTGCTATAACCATAGCTAGAATCAGCTTGGCAAATAGGCGGGATTAAAAAAGTCAATGTTAACCAAAAATAGACGGAAATAAAAAATTTATTTTTCATTTTTTTAATTACTAAATTTTAGTGGAAAATATTTTTTAAATTATAACTAGGAGCTTAGATATTTTCGATTGAAAAATGGATATGATTAGAATTTGCTATTAGAATCACAGGTAAATTCAAACCAATTACCAGTCTCTTTTCCAATCATATGGTTATCTCCGGCGGACAGAAAACTTAGTAGAGTGAATACTATTAACCAGCCTCCTAGCATTAAGGCAAAACCGATTAATGTTTTGCTGATGATTTTTTTGGCAATTCCCGTTAAATTTGAATTGCCAGTCGAAACCATATAAACAACGCCCCCAATGGTTATTAAGAGAATGGCGGTGACAATCATTAATGATAGTATCAGGTCAAAAATATTTTTAAGCAAAAGAAATAAATGACAAAGGGTACATTCTTCAGTTTCATTTTCGGGTGTTCCCCCATCGTCGGTTTGTCTTCCACAGGGAACAAGATGACCTTTTAACAGCATAAATCCTCCGGTGGAACCTTCCTGGTAGTCTGTGGCCGTTGCTGGCGGTATCATCGTAGCTAGGTCACAACAAACTTCTCCTGTTTCACAATGATGGTCATAAACATTTGAAG
>CAZXUS010000023.1:13428-15134 GCA_964643985.1 uncultured Bdellovibrionales bacterium
TCCATAGGTTCGCAACTACCTCCTTGAGTTTCACACTCCCCAGCTTGAGCTATAAATGGAATAAATAAAAAAAGACAAAATATTATTAATAATTTGTTTATTAAGTTTTTGAAAGTAAATAGCATCGTTTTACTTAATAAGATTATTAATTCTAGCTTCAGCGGATCGGAGTGCTTCATAGGAAGTTTTTTTTCCAGAAACGACCTCGTCGATCATCTCGGTAAAAATTTCTTCCACTATTAAATTTTGAGGTTGAGCCCAGGATTTTGCGGTCAAAGCTTGCAAGGCAAATTCATTAATTTCCGCATCATTTTTTTGTTTTTCAATTAAATCTCTTCTGGCAGTTGGTTTATTGGTATTTTCTAGATATTTTTCCGTTGGGTCAAATTCTAAAGCAGTTTTATTTTCATTAGAAACTGGATTGGTGGTTAAATATTGAATATATTTCCAAGCTTCATTAATTCGATTTTCTTGAGTATAAGTGACAGGTTCGCCAGAAGTCAAAGGTTGAAGTTCTTTGTTTTTAACTACGGCTAAGCCCCAATAATTAGAAAAATTAACCTTGTTGTTTAAATCTTTTTGAGGAATTGAAGTGGTATCGAAATTTAGTTTTGGGGATTCTTCCTTTAATTTATTTTTCCAGTAGGCATAATTAATCATCATAGCGGTTTCGCCAGAACGAAAACTATCAATCGAATAATCCATAGTAGAATTCCAGGTATAAGCTTTGGAGCCAGCTAATGCAAATTGGGTGTAAAAATCTAAGACTCCAGCTGACTTTGGATTATTAGCAAAAACGGTTTGCTCTGATTGTTTATTGTAAATTTCAATTCCTTCTTGCATCATCAAGAGGGTTAAGATGTCAGAAGAGCGATTAATTCCTCCTGGGTTTTTCGATCTTCCTAGGGCAATCGCCGATTGAATAATATTGTTGTCTGAATCAAATCGAGTTAGATAATCGACGTAGTCCATTAATTTATTCCAAGTTTCCGGTGGAGAAGTTAATCCAGCTTGATTAAATAAATCTTTATTATAGAAAAGAGCTAAAGTATCACAATAAAGAGGCATTGCATAGATTTGATTTTCTTCAACGAAATCGTCTTTGGCAATATCAATAAAATTATCTCTAAATAAATCAGCGTATTCTTCTGAATTTGGGAGTGAAACTATTTTATTTTTATGTTCGGATAGCCAATTATTGCCAAAAAATATTACATCAGGCCCATTTCCGCTGGCGATAGCGTCGGTTAGTTCTTTTTCGTAAACAGTAATATCGTTAGAAATTTTTTTGTATTTTATTTCTCTTATTTGGGGATTGAGTTTAGTATATTGTTTGTTTATTTCATAAAAAACATCAGAATCATCAAAAATTCCCCAAACTTCAAGATTAAGCGCATAGGATTTTCTTCTGTCTTTTAAGCAACCCGAAAAGATAAAAACACTAGATAATAACAATAAAGTTATACCTAGATAAAGTATTTTTTTCGTTTTTTTTATTGGCATTTTTATTTAATATTGAAAATAGTTTTTATTGAATCATTTTACTAAATATTAACATTTCAAAAAATAAAATGCAAGTATTTTTAAATCAATTTTTAGGGACTGTTTCCAATCACAGTTTTGCTTGCCTCGGTAAGCTTTGGCGAGACGGGTTACGAAATTTATCAATTTTAAGATAAATTATTTAAAAATTTTTGAAGCTTTAG
>CAZXUS010000024.1:0-14620 GCA_964643985.1 uncultured Bdellovibrionales bacterium
AAAAAACCTTCGGTTTTTTGAGTTTGGATATTTTAATTTGAGATTTTTAATTTGTTTGTATCTTGTGACTTGTGTCTTGTCTCTTCTGTAAGTTTTATTTTTTTAAAAGAAATTTTTTGGCCATTTGGCGAGCTTCCAGAATGGCTTTTTGAATATCTTCAATGGTTGGATTTTTTTTGTTTTGATGAGCATCCATAACTTTTTTAATGATTCGAGGGATGTCTAGATATTGGCATTTTTGATTCAGAAATTGCTCAACCATAAAATCATTAGCAGAATTCATGGCGGCTGGTAGGGTTCCCATTTCTTTGGCGGCGGTAAGAGCGAACTTTAAGCAGGGAAATCTTTCTAGGTCTGGTTTTTCGAAAGTTAAATTTTTCGAAAAATCAAATCTTTTCAAAGGAGCGTCCCAACGTTCAGGGTAAGAAAGGGCATATTGAATAGGAAGCTTCATACTTGGTTCGGACATTTGAGCCATAATGCTACCGTCGGAATATTCAATCATAGAGTGGATTATGCTTTGGGGATGAACGACTACTTTGATTTTTTCAATCGGTAAATCATAGAGCCACATCGCCTCAATAACTTCAAAGCCTTTATTCATTAAAGTGGCCGAGTCGATAGTAATTTTTTGACCCATACTCCAGGTTTTATGTCCCAAAGCATCTTCAAGGCTGATATTTTTTAAATCTTCTAAAGTTTTGTCAATTAAAGCGCCTCCAGAACAAGTAATAATCATCTGGTGGATTTCTTTTCTTTTTTCGCCGTTCAAACATTGAAAAAGAGCAGAGTGTTCTGAGTCAATTGGCATAATCATTACCCCGTTTTCTTTGGCTTCTCGCATTACAATTTCTCCTGCGGCCACCAAGGTTTCTTTATTAGCTAAAGCAATATTTTTTTTGAGTCTGATTCCTTCCAGGGTCGATTCTATTCCAATTAGTCCAACAACTGAATTTATTAGAGTGTCATATTCTTCCATTCGAACAATTTCTAAATTGGCATTTTTTCCAGAAAAAACAGGAATAGAAACTTTTTTCTTGAGAATTTCTGCTTTTTCGGAATTGGCTACTCCGACCGCTAAAGGCTGGTATTTTTTGATTTGTTTTTCCAGAGTTTCAATGTCAGAGTTGGCTGACAAGGCGATAATTTTTAATTTTTCAGGATATTTATCAACTACCTCTAATGTTTGAAGCCCGATGTTGCCGGTGCTTCCCAGTATCGCTAATTTTTTCATTATTTTGATTGGAAAAGATTTGTTTGGTGCATTTTTTTGTTGAAAACTAAATTTTTCGCGTATTGTATCTTTAAATACAATTTGCTAAAATGATTGTTTTCGCCCTTGCCTCGCCGTAGCTTTAGCGAAGGCAGGTCGAACTGCACTCAATCAAATAATTTCAATTAAGGGATTATTCCCAGTTAATGATTAATTTAAAAAGACAGAATTTATTTTTAATTATTTTTTTTGCTAGAGTTTTGGGCTATTAACTAGATTCTTTAAAAAATTTATTACATTATTCTAGATTAATGCTTTAAAATTTGCAAAATCTAACAACGAAATAATAATTAAAAGTAAATTCCTAGTTTAATATTGGTAAAATGTAGCAAAAAGATTGATTGAAAGACTTTTCTTTAATGATCAATTTAAAAAGGTGGAAAAAATAAACTCTTACTTTAAAATTATTTTAAGTTCTGATAAAGTTTTTAGCGAGAACAATTTTTTTCTGAGTTGTTTGGCATTTTCAAAATCTTTAAAATACCAACCGAGATGTTTTCTGAATGCTGTTAAGTTTTTAGTGGAATTATATTTTTCAAATAATTGAGCGTGTTCTAGCGCTACGACTTTTATTTCTTTTAAAGAGGGTTTTTGGTATCGGCCTGTTTCTAAAAAATCTTTAATTTGCCTGAATAGCCAGGGATTTCCCAAACAACCACGGGCGATAGCTAGTTCATCTACTCCGGTTTTTTCTAAAGTCTCCAAGGCGTCTTCGGGCGAAAAAATTCCACCGTTGGCCACCACTATTTTTTGGGGAAATAATTCTTTAATTTTCTTAATTTTTTCAAAATCAATTTTTCCAGAAAAACCTTTTTCGTAGGTTCGGCCATGAATGATTACCTTAGTCCAGTTCAAATTTGCCACTTCCTTTAAGAATTCTAGTGCTTCGGAGGTGTCGATTCCCGCTCTAATTTTAATTGAAACAGGTAAATCGGTGTTGTCGGTGACGGCTTTGATTATTTTTTTAGCTAGTTGAGGCTTTTTCATTAGAAAACAACCGCTTTCTTGCTTGTAGATCTTTTTAGCTGGACAGCCGAAGTTAATGTTAATCTCCTCGGGTTGACGGAAATTATTAATTTGGCGCATTTCTTTGTCAAAACCTCCGCGATTCACTCCGTGTATCCTCGAATACACTTCGTTGCATTGCTCAGTTTTTCCTCGAACTGCACTCAAATTAATAATCTCTTCAAGTTTCTTGTCTTTTCTGTTTGTTATCTCTAGTTTATTCAAATTTGAGATTATTTGGGTGGCTTTGGCGAAGTGTTCTGGGATGTTGCCAAATAATTGGATGGCTAGGGGATTTTCTTTGGAAATTGATTGGGCTAGTAAAAGGCTTTTTTTATTTTTTTCGTAGAACAAACCGGTAGCGCTAATCATTTCGGAATAAACAATATCGGCGCCAAATTTTTTGCAGATTAAACGAAAAGGTAGGTCGGTGATTCCAGCCATTGGAGATAGAGAGAGTTTGATATTTTTTGGTTTAGGCATGTTCCTTGAGGTGAAGATAAAATTTAAACTAAAAGGTCTTAAATTTGTCATCGGCAATCGGTCAACGTTGATTTTTGTTTGCAAAGGATAGTTGATGACCAGTGATTGATGACTTTTTGCTTAAACTTTGCTCAAAGAATATCCCTCAGAAGTATCTTTTAGAAGATAGCCTTTTTCCAAGATGTTCTCTCGGATTTCATCCGCTTTTTGAAAGTCTTTATTTTTTCGAGCTAGTTCGCGTTCTTTAGCTAAATTGATAATTTCGGCAGGAATTTGAGTAGATTTTTTGGCTTCAAATTTTAAGCCTAAGTCAGTGATTATTTTTTTCCAAGAAATTTTTAATAATTCTAAATCGGATTGATTTAAAGTTTCAGAATCCATTAATTTGTTAATATCAGAAATCATTTCAAACAAAACAGCTAAAGCCTCAGGGGTATTTAAATCATTATCCATAGCTTTATTGAAATCTTCCAAATAATTTTTGGCGATTGCGGGGGCATCATTTTTTGTTGAAGCTTTAAATTCTTGTAATCTTTTTTCAAAACGAGCAATTTTTTTAAGATTAACGGCGGATTGTTCTAGTCCCTTCCAAGTAAAATTTGAATTAGAACGGTAATGGCTACTCAGCATCATTAGACGAAAATCCATAGGAGAGAAGCCTTTAGCTAAAATATCTGAAAGGGTGTAAAAATTTTCTTTTGATTTAGACATTTTTTTATCGTCAACCAAAAGAAACCTGACGTGTAACCAAAATTTAGAAAATTCTTTGCCAGTACAACCTTCGGATTGAGCAATTTCGTTTTCGTGATGAGGGAAAATATGGTCTTCACCTCCAGTGTGAATGTCCATTGTTTCTCCTAAATATTCAATTGACATTGCACTACATTCAATATGCCAACCAGGATAGCCTAAAGACCAAGGACTTTCCCATTTTAAAATATGTTCTTTGGGAGCTTTGAGCCAGAGCGCAAAATCATAAGCGTGTTTTTTATCGGGATGTTCTTCAAGTCGAGCGTTTTCTTTAAGGTCTTCAATTTTTTTCTTAGATAATTTTCCGTAATCTTTGAATTTCGTCACGTCATAAAAAACATTACCATTTTTTTCGTAAGCGAAGCCTTTTTCAATTAAAATTTCTACCATTTTAATGATTTGAGGAATGTGGGCGGTGGCTCGAGGAAAAAAGTGGGCTTTTTTGAAATTTAATTTTTCCAGATCTTCAAAAAATTTTTCAGTATAGAAATCAGCAATATCTTGGGGTGTTTTTTTCTCGCGTTTAGAGGCCTTGAGCATTTTATCTTCACCGGTGTCGGCTTGGTTAACGTCATCGGCGGTTAAATGCCCAACGTCGGTGATATTCATAATTTGGCGAACTTCATAGCCGATAGATTCTAGATGCCGGCGGAGAGTGTCGGCAAAAATAAAAGCTCGTAAATTTCCGATGTGAGCAAAATCATAAACTGTTGGTCCACAATTATACATTTTGACTTTTCCAACCTCGATTGATTTAAAAGTTTCTTTTTTTTGAGTTAGGGTATTGTATAATTTCAACATTTGATTTTTTAGGATTTAGTTTAGAACCAACGTTTTTTTCTGAACAAAGTTAAAGCGGTGATGGTTATTATAGCCATAACTCCAATAATAATCCAGAATATAAATTGACTTTCAGCCCCTTTGAAGCCAGAGAAAGGAATCATACTAAAAATTCCAGTTATTACCGACAAGGTAAAAGTGATTAGAGAGACAGCTGTTAAGAGTCTCATCGCTTCATTAATTTTGTGAGATAAAAGAGCGCTGTTGGTTTCTTCTAGGGATTCAATGACTTCTTGGGTATTTTCAAGAGCATTCCAAGCGCGAATATTTATTCCAATTAATTCTTGAAAATATTCATTTAATTCATCTTCAAGCAATTGGTATTTTTTTTGAACTAAAGATTCCAAAATACTTCTTTGAGGTTTGATTGATCTCCGAAAATTTAAAATATCTCTTTTGATAATGGAAATAGATTTAACCATTTCTTTTTCATAACCCATAAAGATGCCTTCTTCAATGTCAATTATCTTTTCATTGACGTGATCTAATTTGGGAAAAGAAGCTGAAAGTAAACGTTCCATAATGGAATAAAAAAGAAAACCAGCGGTTTGAGAAAAAGCTCGTTCTTTGAAAGCGCTGTTTTCGTTTAGTTCTTTAATGATGCTTTTGATTGGAATATTTTCAGTGGCGTGGGAAGTAATAACGTGGTCTTTGGTAATGACGATATCTAGTTCACCAGAGTAGCCAACTTTAGTTTTTTGATTGAATAAGGGTAGATGGAGAACAATGTAGAGACAGTTATCGAATTCTTCGGCTCGGGGTCGTTGAGAAGGAGAGGTGAATTCGCTTAAAACCAAGGGGTGAAGTTCAAATTTTTCTTTTAAAAATAAGACATCTTCGGAAGTTGGATTTTCGATATCAATCCAAGTCAATTTATTATGCTCAATAGTTTTCATTATTTGTTTTTATAATTTATTGGAAACAGTCCTTTAATTTTAATTATATCAAATTTTCGATAATTATAAAGGGAGTAATTAGCTTAAGTCGATATTTCTTGTTATAATTAGAACATTATCAAGATTATTTATTAATTTTATGAAAAAAATAGTTTTAAATTTAATAAGATTATATCAAAAAACTCTTTCGAGAGATACTGGTTGGTTGGCTTATCTGTACAGTGAAAAAACTTGTCGTTTTCATCCAACTTGTTCAGAGTATTCTTATCAAGCGATTGAAAGATTTGGTTTTATTAAGGGCAGTTCTTTGGGTTTTAAAAGAATAATTAAATGTCATCCTTGGGGTAAAGGTGGAATTGATGAAGTTCCTAAAAAATAAATTTGGGCGTTTGGAATAGTTTTTGTTCAAAATATGACTTGTCAATTTAAATGATTAAAGTTAAAATAGTTTATAGTTGAAGGGGGCTATTTCCAACCACCCTTTTTACCACAATTTTCCAATTTTAGTTTAAGAGTTCACTTTCTACTATTATTTCTACTAAAAATTTTAAATAATTTACCTGCCCGTTCTCGCTTCGCGAAGCAGGCGGGTCTCAAAATTGATAAATTTCGTAACAAAATTGTGATTGGAAACAGTCCCTTAAGGTGATTAAAATAAAAACAAAATGTCAACAGCTTCATCAAAAATAATTGCTAGTCATCAGGATCAACGGGATTATGATAGAAATAGACTACTAAAAAAGAGAAGAAAAAAATCAGAAGAAGAGAAAGCTTATCAATTTGCGCAAGAATTGGGTTTGCCTTATTTGGATTTGAATATTTTTCCGATTGATCAAAAAAATATCAATTTTATTTCTGAAAAAGAAGCACGAAAAAATAATTTAGTAGTGCTTGGAAGAAAGGGTTCAGTTTTTAGAATTGGAATTTTGGATCCAAGGGGAGCAGAAATTATTGATTTTTTGAAAAAAATTGAAGATAAAGAGGATGTTAAATTTAATTCTTACATAGTTTCGAAATCTTCTTTAGAGAGAGCTTGGGAAAAATATAAATTAATAAAGTTAGGGAATAAGCTTGATTTTTTAGGGATATCTCTTACAGATGAAGATTCAAAAGAATTTCGGTCTAAGATTAAAGATTTGGTTGAGTTGGAGGATAAAATTAAAAAAATTCCAACAACTAAAGTTATCAATATTATTATTGCTGGAGCGATTAAATTAAAAGCTTCCGATCTTCATTTTGAGCCCCAAAAAGACGAAAAAATTAGACTTCGTTATCGGATTGACGGAGTTTTGCAGGTTATTGCGGAATTTCCAATTAGCGTTTATTCGGGGATTTTATCGCGAATTAAAATGCTTTCGGGAATGATTTTAAATGTTCGGGATATTGCACAAGATGGTCGTTTTTCCATCAAGCTTAACGAGAAAGAAAATATGGATGTTCGATCGTCAATTCTTCCGGGAAGTTTTGGTGAGAGTATTGTCTTGCGACTATTGATGATGAATTTTGATGAATTGAAACTGGAAAAGCTAGGTTTAACTGGAGCAGCTTTCAAAAGATTAGAGGCGAGTTCCTTTAAAAAAGAGGGAATTATAATAAACTCTGGACCAACTGGAAGTGGTAAAACTTCAACTTTGTATTCTTTAATAAATAGATTAAATACGCCAGATAAAAAAATTATTACTATTGAAGATCCAGTTGAATATAAATTGCCTGGAGTTATTCAAACTCAGATAAACAAAAATGGAAAATATACTTTTGAAAAAGGTTTGCGAGCGGTGGTTAGACAGGATCCGGATATTATTCTAGTGGGTGAAATCAGGGACGATGCAACGGCTAATATTGCTACACAGGCTTCTTTGACTGGACATTTGGTTTTGACTACTATTCATGCTAATAGTTCGGCAGGAGTCGTTTCTCGAATGTTGGATTTGGGAGTGGATACTAATCAAATTGCTTCGGCTATTAATGTTGTAATTAGTCAGCGATTAGTGCGACGACTTTGTCCATATTGTCGGGAAGAATATATTCCAGCCAAGGTGACAGTGGAAGGTTTTAAAAAAATGTTAGCAATGATTTCACCGAAAGCTGAGATTGAAATTCCCAATAAAGTTGAAAGTCTTTGGCGATCGAAAGGTTGTGCGAAGTGTAATGGTCTGGGGTATAAGGGGCGAATTGGGATTTTTGAAGTGCTGGGAATTAGCGATGTGATTAGAAAAAAAATTATTGAAATGGCTACTGAAAATGAAATTATTCAACAAGCTTTAGAAGAAGGAATGGTCAATTTAGTTCAAGATGGGATATTAAAGGCTTTGGCTGGGGAAACTTCGATGGAAGAAATTCAAAGAGTTTTAGGGGGCGGAGAATATTTGTTGGAGCTTTATGAAAAAATTATGGTGCAGTCTTTAGCGAGGAAAATTATGGTTGAAACAGATACCTATAATTATCTAAATTCTAGTAAAAATGCAACTCTTGATATTGGTCAAGATTTAATTAATAAGTCTGCTAAAAAAATAGTAGAATTTGTTTTGCTGAAAGGAATATTGGATAGAGCGGGAGATATTCATATTGAGCCGGGAGAAAAAGTTTTTAAAGTTCGCTTCAGGATTGATGGAGTCTTACAAACAGTCTTAGAATTGCCGATGGATATTTTCTTAGGAGTCTTGAATGAAATCAAAACAACTATCGGAGTAAAAACAGAAAAACGACAAGGGGGAACTTTAGACAGTCGGTTTTCAATTGATCTTTCGGATATAGAAGGACTGGATTTAGATAAAGTGGATGTTCGGGTTTCAACAATTTTAGGGGGATACGGTGATATTTTGGTAATGCGATTATTAAATCAGAATGCTCAGTCGATTGATTTGGATAAAATGGAAATAAATTCAATTAATTTAGCAAAAATTAAAAAAGAAGCTAGTAAACCCAATGGAATAATAATCAATACTGGTCCGACTGGAAGCGGAAAAACGACCACTTTGTATAGTATTTTGAGTTATTTAAACAAACCGGAAATTAAAATTATTACTGTTGAAGACCCAATCGAATATCAAATTGATGGGATCATCCAAACTCAAATTAACAAAGAGGAGAAATATGATTTTCCTTCAGCGATGCGATCTTTGCTTCGACAAAATCCTGATATTATGATGGTTGGGGAGGTTCGAGATGAAGAATCGGCTAATTTGGCTTATAAAGCAGCATTGACTGGACATTTGGTTTTGACGACTTTGCATACCAATAGTTCAGCTGGATCAGTGCAAAGACTTTTGAATATGGGAATTGATGTTTCGGATATTGCCAGTGGAACTAATTGTTTTATGGCGCAGAGATTGGTTCGAAAACTTTGTCCTGATTGTAGAAAGAAAGAGCTAATTAAGGAAGAAGAAAAGGCCTTAATTCAAAAAGCTCTTGATTCAATCTCGCCTAAAATTAAATTAAATTTAGAAATTCCTGAATATCTTTATATAGCAGTTGGTTGCGAAAAATGTCAGAAAACTGGTTATAAAGGGCGACTTTCAATTATGGAAATTTTAGAAATCAATGAAGCTATGGAGAAATTTTTAGTTAGTCGTCCCACTAGTAGTGAGATTGAGCATAAAGCAGTAGAAGAAGGGATGTTAACGATGTTTCAAGATGGGATAATAAGTGTTTTGTTGGGAAAAACTACTATAAAGGAAATTTTAAGAGAAGTCGAAGGGCAATAATGTTTTTGAAAAAGTTTGTAATAAAATTGTAGTTAGAAGTAGTTCTATATTAGAATTTTAAAATTGTGCTATATTTAAAAATAGTTTTATCTTAGTTTTTTTGGTGTCTATTTTACTTTTTTAGTTGAGATAAAATTGTTGCGGTGGATAATTTTAGAATTTTAAACCAAGATTTTATTTTTGATTATTTTTTCTGCCAGAATTTTAAATTAAAAATTATAAAATCTAGCAACGAAAAAATAATCAAAAATAAAATCTGATTATTTAAAAATTATTTTGGCAAATTTTCAACAAAAAAACTGCCCGAGGACAGTTTTTAAAAAGAATAATTCGCATTAATCTGTAGACAACATCTTACAATTAAAAATCATAAGCTTAGAACAGATCCGAGGAATAACAAAGCCGAAACTGTATTACCCTATGACTGAGATAAGTTCTCCAAGGAGGAAAAG
Source organism: uncultured Bdellovibrionales bacterium (assembly GCA_964643985.1). Classification (GTDB taxonomy): domain Bacteria; phylum Patescibacteriota; class Minisyncoccia; order Moranbacterales; family DUUL01; genus UBA2773. The sequence goes on from CAZXUS010000024.1 coordinate 9,404, forward strand.
TTGCCTAGCACTCCTTTGTCTACAGGTTGATGTGAATTTTCAAAGATTTTTCGAGAGAAACTATTTTTTTCAAACGAAACTTAATGATATCATACTAAATAATATTTGTCAAGAGAATAACATGATCACTTCTAATAATCAAAAATCTGAGGAAAAAGGTTTGGAGACTAACTTAAGACCTAAAACTTTTGAAGAGTATATTGGTCAGAAAAATGCTAAGAAAAATTTAAAAGTTTTGATTCAGGCCGCTAAGAAAAGAAAAGAAGCTATTGACCATGTTCTGCTTTTTGGCCCTCCGGGTTTAGGTAAAACCACTTTGGCTCATATTATCGCCGGAGAAATGGAGGCGGGTTTGAAAATCACCTCAGGCCCTGCAATTGAGCGAGTTGGGGATCTAGGTTCAATCTTGACTAATCTGACCGATGGGGATGTTTTGTTTATTGATGAAATTCATCGTTTAAACAAAACCGTGGAAGAAGTTTTGTATCCAGCTATGGAGGACGGAAAACTTGATATTATTTTAGGTAAGGGTCCGTCAGCTCGAACTATTCAATTAGATTTGCCGAAATTTACCATTATCGGAGCGACTACCAGGTTGGGGATGCTCTCAGCGCCACTTCGAAATCGATTCGGAGCGTTGTTGCGACTAAATTTTTACGAAGAAGATGAAATCAGCGAGATTATTCGACGTTCGGCCGCAATTTTAAATACTGAAATTGATGCTTTGGGTTGCGAAATGGTGGCCGCTTGCAGTCGTAGAACCCCAAGAATTGCTAATCGTTTGTTAAAGCGAGTGCGAGACTTTACTGAAATTAGTGAGGCTAAAATTGCTGATCAAGAAATTGTCAGAAAATCTTTAGAAATGTTGGAGGTGGATGAATTGGGGTTGGAACCGGCGGACCGAGAAATTTTGACACTGATGATTGAGAAGTTTGACGGAGGACCGGTCGGAGTTCAAACTATTGCTGCCGCTACTTCCGAGGAAGTTCAAACCATTGAAGACGTCTATGAGCCTTTTTTGCTCCAAATCGGAATGTTAGAACGAACTCCGCGGGGAAGAAAAGTGACTGCTAGAGCCTATGAGCATCTAAAGATTTCGAAAAGTAAATAATTCATGAAAAACAAAACAGGGAAAGCCTTTGCAGGGGCTACACGTAGGCACTAGACAGTTATCTTTATCAAAAGAAGAAAACCCTGAAGAAAACCGGGATATCTTTAATGCCTGATAAGACTTAAAATTCTTCTCGTAATTTTTTAGAACAAATCTTATATTTTCAAAAACAGAGCTCATCAAAGAGTTGAACTTATTAGTTTTGTGAATTATTATAACAGCGTAAAGACTCACGAGGAAATTGATAATTTAACTAAGTTGGAAAAGTTAACCGAATATTTTTTTCTTGAGAAAACGTAAATAACGCTTTGGATTCTAACAAATAAAACAAAAAAGAGGATGAATAGAAAAAAAGAAAAATCAATTTATTTGATTTTTATTGTAGTGATGTTATCGGGAGCTTGCGGTATCGCCTATGAAACACTTTATTCTTTGATGCTGTCTACTTATTTCGGAAATATTTTTTATATTCAGGCTGCAATTTTAACTACATTTTTGTTAAGTATTGGGGTGGGTTCTTTAATCGCTTATAAATTTGTTAAATATATTTGGGTGATTGAACTGGGAATCGGTCTGTATGCCTTGCTGATAGTTTTTCTATTCGGTAAAGAAAACTGGATCATAACATTTATTTCTAATTTAAATTATCAAGTACCGATTATTTTAACCTTAGCCGTTGTTTTGATTTTAATTATTCCCGCAACTCTTATTGGTTTTAGTATTCCAATAATGACTCTTTATCTTCGAGAATATCTGAAGAAAAATAAGCAAAATAGTTTTAACCATGTTTATTTAGCTTATAATATTAGTGCAGGTTTGTGCATTTTATTAATTGAATTTATAATTTTAAGAAGATTCGGAATTACCTTGGCAGTTATTTTTATCGCTTTAATTAATTTTTTAATAAGTTATATTTTAAAAAATAAAATTAAAATTCCTAAAATTGAAACTAAAGACAGAATAATTTCTAAAAATTTCTATAAAGGGTATCGAAATAACAAATTAGTAGCTCTTTTCTTTATCAGTTTAGCTAGCGGAATGTTTCAGCTAATTTTTTTAAAAATAATTAATATAATTTTTGGACCTTTAAACGAAAACTTTTCTATTATGTTGGTAGTAGTTCTTTTGGGAATGGGGGCGGGCAGTTTTTTGTCTCGTAAATTAAATATAAAATATTCAGATTATCTTTTTTTTACCGCAATGATAGTCTTGGCAACTTTTTTATTAGTTCTTCCTATGATATATTTTTGGGCGTTCTCTCAAGAAACTTTTGCGATTGAAATGGGAATTTCATTGTTGGTTAAATTATCGTTAGTTTTTGTTTTTGGAATTCTAAGTTTTACCTTGCTTGGTTCATCGATTCCTTTTTTGAATCAAAAAACTAAAGAAGAGTTTAGACCAGGCGAATTATTGGCGGTTTCAAGTTTCGGTAATTGTTTTGGTTTTTTGATTATCACTTTTTTCTTATTCGAAAAATTGAATCTATATTTTTTACCGATTCTAGCCTCTCTTTTAATTTTAATCTCAGGAATTGTTTATAGCAAGAGTTTTTTATCAATTTCAAGAATCTACTGGTTATTTTTATTTAGTTTTTTATCTTTACTTTTGCTTTATTCTTGGCCATCAAATTTATTGAAAGTTGGTTATCGGCAATTTAATTCGGTCGAAAGCATCAATTATTTTAAGGAAAATTTTAAAAATGTTATTACTTATAAGAAATTTGATAATGATGTTTCAATCATAAAATTAAAAGACGATTCTCGATGGTTAACCCTGAATGGTTATTTAACGCTAGCTTTTAACCCTAGTAATGATCTTACTACCTTAAGAGAAACTATTTTAGGTATTTCTCCAGCACTATTTTCTAAAAATCAAAAAAATTCTTTAATTATTGGTTTGGGTAGCGGTGTTACTGCTGGGGCTAGTTCTCAGGTATTTTCGGAAGTTAAAGTGGTGGATATCAATCCTGCTATGATTGAAATAATGGAAGAATTTAAAGAGGAGAACTATGATATATTGAATCAAAAAAATGTTGAAATAGTCATTCAGGATGGAATTATAGAATTATTTAGAACTAAGGAAAAGCATGATGTGATAATAAATACTTTGACTTCACCGACTTATTATTCCGCTAGTAAATTTTGGACTAAAAATGTTTATGATCAAATTTCTAAAAAATTGAATCCAGGCGGAGTTTACGCTGCTTGGTTTGATGTAAATATCGGCAAAAAAGGGATTCAAATTATGGCAAAAACTCTGGATTCAAGCTTCGAAGATTGCAAATTTATAATTTTAAATCCTAATTATTACGGAGTTATATGTAAAAATGAACCAATTGACCTGGGGGATATCAATGAAATAGAATGGAATAACGAAATTGAAGAAAAATTTAAGCAGTTTAGTTTTTCGGAAAAATATGAATTAGGCGATTTTATTAAAAAATTAGTGATTGATATTGACGAGAAACATTTTTCTGATAAAAAAATTCCTATTAACAATTTTAATTGTCAAGTTCTTGGTTTCAAGGAAAATTTTGATTATAAAGATGCCGAGCTGAAAACCTTTTTTAGAGATGTTCTAAGCGATAATTTGAATTCAAACAACATGGAAGAGCGGTGTTCGGCTTACTATTACATAGCAGGAGGAAGCGTCTGTGGAGCTTATGATTTAAGGAGATAATTATTGTTTAAAATATAATCATTATGAATAAAAAATTTGCTAACACCTTTATTCTTTGCGATAAAAAGATTTTATTTTTGCTAAAAAGTGACAGAATAAAATATGAATTTGACAAACTTTAAAAGAGTTATAAAATTATAATAAGTATAAAAATAAAAAGTAAAATTAAATAAATGCCAATTAGAAAAGATGTTTTTATTGTTCTGGTAATATTAATGCTAGGAGGGCTAGTTTTTTTTGGTTTTTTGATTTATCAAGAAAAAAATATAGTCAACCAACAAATTAAAAATCCAATTGTAAAACAGGGGAAAACTTATCCTAAAGATTTAAAAGGCATTGCCTATTTAACCTTAAAAGAAAAAGAGGGAATAAGCTTAAGAGAAGACAAAAGTAGCTATGGATTATATAAATTTGATTTCAAAGAAGGAAAACTTGTTGAGGAATATCTTGTTGAAAATTGTCAAATCTTGGGCGGTGAATTTGATTTAACCGCAGAAAAAATGTTAATTTCTCAAGATTGTAATCAAGAAAACCAAGATCAAATCTATGCTATTGATCAAGAAAAAAATTTAACAAAAATTACCAATAGTAACAGTAAATTTAAAAAAGAAGCAACTTGGTCAGATGATGGTAAAAAAATAGTCTTTATGTCAACTTCAGGAGAAAATCCAACTTTTAATATTAATTCTTGGGACGTAGTTATTCTAGATCTAAAGGGGAACGAAGAAAAAATTACCACTGGAGCCCATCCCTTTTTTTCACCTGATGGCAAGAAAGTTTTATTTCTAAAAAACAACGGAATTAATTTAGTTGACATTAAAACTAAAGAAGAGGAAGGTTATTATCAATTTAATGCTGATATTACTTTTCAGTTGGATTTATCGCCTCTCAAGGACAGATTGGTTATTTCTGATCCTGAAAATAAAAATATAAAAATATTCAAAATAAATTCCTGGGAAAATTTTAGCTTAGAAAAAATTCAAGAAATTAAAACTCCTAATTCCGGAATTTCTTGGCCTAAATTTAGTCCTTTTGATAATAAATATTTGATTTATGAAGAACTTTTTAATGATGGAGTGATTGAGTTAGTGGTTTACGATCTAGAAAATTTAAAAAGATATACCGCAAGCGACCTATCTTTTTATGAGCATGGAAATATGTGGATCAATGATTGGCGGTAAAATAATTTTTAAAAAATAAGTATAAAAAATGTTTAAATCTAATTTTTTTAATAAAATTTTATTAAAAATCACAGACGCTCGAAGACTTAATCTTAAATTTGCTCCTGTATTTGTTGTCTTTTCTGCCTTGAGCACTCCTGTTAACGTACATGGAGATGCTTGAGCCAGCTGATCGAGAAATTTTAAAAATGATGATTGAAAAATTTGATGGGGCCAGTGGGAGTTCAAATCGGTGAAGACTTTTAC
>CAZXUS010000025.1:0-13449 GCA_964643985.1 uncultured Bdellovibrionales bacterium
TAACAAGGCATCCGTAGCGGAAGCTGTGGATGGATCACCTCCTTTCTAGGGAGATAATCGATGAATTCGAGAGACTTATTCGCTAAGTGAACCTACTCTGTAGGGCACTGAATGAGTTGAATTTATCCGACGGTCTAAACTCAAGTTTACTTGAGTGCAAGTCAAGGGTTTAATAGAACCTAGCTCTAGTCGCAAGACGAAAGCAAATCTATAGCCATATGGTTTGAGTACCAATATGCTGGTTTTTGTCCAGATTCGTCTGGGCAGGACTAACCGCAAAAGAGTTTGATGAAAATATATTTTTGTCATTCTAAATCTTGTATCTATTCAGTTTAAATAAAAACGCCAGAAATGGCGTTTTTGTTGTGTTTATGCTATAATAAAATACTTTATTAACTGGAAATAAAAAAATGACAAATTTAGAAATTGAAACTTTAAAAAAAAGAATAAATGACCTGGAAGAGTTCCTAAACAGTACTTCTTTTTATAGAAACGGTATATTTGATTGGATTGCGGAATGTGTTGCCTTGTTTTCTGAATTCGAGATGAATAATGAAGTTATCTCAGGTTTTATGAAAACTTTTGATTGCAATGATAATTTTGCTCTTTCTATTGGACCTTTTAAATATAGTAATAAAAATCGTGCTTATGTATTATTTAATTCTTTTGGTACTAAGAATTTAGAGAAAGATTATTATATTAGAATTGCATTTGTTTCTGCTAGAGCTATTTTAAGAAAAGAACATGCAAGGAAAAAAATAGTGCCCTATTTCTTAGTAGAACTTTTATCTGAAAGTATAAAATATTCAAATATTCATTCTTCGTTGGAATTGATTGAAAAAAACTATTCAGAGAGAAGTGCAGATAGTCTACTTAAAAATTCAATAGTATTATTGGAATCTATTTTAAATTTAGAAGAAACCTTGAGAGAAGAAAAATTAGCTCTTAAATTGGAAAAATTAATGGGAAATAAAAAATTAAGAGAAAAGTTTGGAGCTAGTCGCGATATTATTAAAGCTTTAAACAATTCAAGAGTTGTCAGGAATATTGAAGTTTCTCACAAAGATTTACCTTTGGAATATGATATCCCGTTTTTGGTAGTCTCTGGTTTCGCATATTTAGTAATTTTATTTTTAGAAATAGTCATTTCTACTGGTGATTTAATAGAGATTAAATCAACTTGACTTGCACTGACACGAAGCTAATCTGTGAGTGTCATGAAAACAAGCAATAAACTAACAATTCAAAGCGTTTTCGAAGAATATCTAATGTGGCTTCAAGTCGAAAGAAGATTCGCTGACAGTTCTATAGTTAGTTACCGTTCAAGATTAAAATGTTTTATTAGAGATGTTGGGGATATTCAGATAGATGAATTTACAATGGCAGATATTTTTAAGCTAAAAAAATTTTATTTAGGGTCTTTTATGTTTCAATTTCTTGGTAGGATTCTAAGGGAAATCGCTGACCGTTGGACCAATCGTTGGTCATTAGAAAGGCTCTTTTATTAACAAAAAAAGCTTCTTTTAGAGAACAAATTTGCTTCTTATCGAACCATTTAAATTCAAGGATACATTCTTTTAATTCTTTTTGTTTTTTGTTTGAGGATAAAGTTGGTTTTCCTTCTTTGATTGTGGCAATGAAAGTTATTTGAATTCTATTTTTGTCTGCTTTTTGAGAAAAATAAATAGCTAAGATATAATTCAAGTTTATTTTAACTCCTATTTCTTCCAAGCATTCTCTTTTGGCTGTTTCAAGAAGACTAGAATCAGCTTTCTCGTAAGAACCTTTTATTAAATTCCAAAGAGGCTTTTCTTTCTTTTGAAGTTTTTCTTTGATTAGTAAAATTTTTGAAGAATCTTCATTTTCTATTATTATTCCTACTTTTAATTTAGTATTCATGACAAAGTTGATTATTGATTTAAATTGATTATAATTAAAAACTAGCTTTTTGACAAATTTTGAAAGAAATAAAAGCAAATCTATAGTCATAGAGTATGAGTACTTATATGCTGGTTTTTGTCCAAGTTTACTTGGGCAGGACTAACCGCAAAAGGTTTTGATAGAAATATATTTTTTATCATTCTATATCTTGTATCTATTTAGTTTAAAGCTTAACCACCTGAGAGGGTGGTTTTGTGTTAAATTAACCTTAGAAGTAGAAGGTAGGTATTTGGGGTTGACAAAATTATGATTTAGGTGCATACTTAGGGAAGTTCATTGTAATTAAACAACGACCTAAAAAGGCACATGTGCCAAAAAGGAGGAAGACATGTCTTCTTATACTGAAGGACAAATTCATCAACTGGCGGATGCACTCGAGGCGGCAAAATTCACACCCGATAACGTAACCAAACTCGGTCAATTCAGCAACCTCTCTAATCTTCGGGGTCTCTTTAATGGGACTTATGAACTCAGGCAGATTAAATATATTATCAATTGTGATGTTAGCCCTTTCTGTCCTGATGGATGGAAAATAGCGGAGCATTGTCAGGGAGGAGCACTTGTGTGGGATATTTCTAAAATTCAGTTCTATCACTTCAAAAAGCAAGAAGATAGATGTCGGTATGAGGGTCACAAACTTCGTAAGAGGCTGGAAGGTGAGCCAGTTCTCAATGCTAATGTGCTAGAGTATCTTTTGGAGAATCCGCACTTTATTCCTGTGGAATGGAAAAGTAGACACGTATTTTTTTGGGGAACCATTTATAAAGATTGCGACGGTTACCTTGTTGTTCGTTTCCTTTCTTGGTGTGGCGATGGGTGGGACTGGAATTGCCGTTGGCTCTACGATGATTTCAGTAACGAATCTCTTGCTGTTTTGCTCGTAAGTTGAGCTTGGATTTTAAATCTTAAATTTTCTTGGACCTTTGGAATTTAGTCCTTGAAAATTTTTAAAAGGAGTAATAAAAAAGCTTTCTGGAAAATATTTCTGGAGAGCTTTTTAAATTAAATTTTTTTTCTAGGGAGATAATCAATAAATTCGAGAGGCTTATTTTAGAAACTGTTCCCAAATACTCTTTCTACTGCAAATTTATAATTTCGATTAAATTTTCCAAAAATTTTTTTACATTGGCTACGGTCAGTGCGTCAAAAATTACCTACCTATCGGCAGGCAGGTTTGAAAAATTTATTCTGAAATTCTAATTTTTCACAACAAAAACGTTTTTGCGAGCAGTTCCTGTGAGGTATTATTTATTTAATACCCCGGACTAACCGCAAAAGAGTTTGATGAAATATATTTTTGTCATTCTAAATCTTGTATCTATTTAGTTTTTGGGAATCATTATCAATCACCTTTTTTACTGCAATTTTCCAATTTTGGTTAAATTATTAAAAAATTTTTTCACATTAACTTTGGTTAGTGTTTCAAAAATTGTTTTAAAAATTTATCTTAAAATTGATAAATTTCGTAACAAAATTGTGATTGGAAATAATCCCTTGCTTAACCACTCGAAAGGGTGGTTTTTTTGTGGGTTGATTTAAAAAAGTCCTTACATATGTCCTTACATATGTAAGGACATAGATTTTTATTTTAATAAAATAGCAAACTGCTTGGCAGGGTGGTTTCTGCTGAATGGTTTTGTGGAAAAGGTATTTTATATTTTATTACTTTACTTCATTGGTTTGTTTGCTTAAGGAAAATTTAGTGATATAGTGAGTTTACTTATAAACTAATCAAAAAAAAATGAAAAAAACAATTATTACGTCGTTGGTTCTCACCGGCGTTTTAGCATTGGCGACATCAGTGGTATTTGCTAATAAGGATGAAGACAAATCAAATGGCAATAGTTCTTCAAAATCAAAAAGTGAGAAAGTCAAAGAATTGAAAGATTTTGAAAAACCAACCAAGGAAAAGACTAATGCATCGATTTACAAAGAAAAAATTGATGAAGTTTCAACTGAATTGAAAGAAACAGCAGAAGAAGAAAAGATCAAAGGAGAGCAAAAAAGAGAAGAAAAGACAGTTGAAAAAAAGGTAAATAATCCTGATGTTGGGGAGCAGAAAAGCAAAAAAGTGAAAACCAGAGAGGAAATTGCTGGAGAACTTGAAGATGTTGCAAAAGATGCGGAGGAAATAGGAGATGAAACAGTCGAGGCAATTAAGAAAGTTGAAAAGCAGAACAAATTAAAAAAAATGCTCGTCGGAACCGATTATAAAAATTTAGGACAGCTTCGAAGTAGTTTAGTCCACAATAGAAATCAAATCAGAAAACTTACGGCGCTGGCTGAAAGTATTACAGATGAAGAAACTAAGACTGCAATTCAGGAGCAGTTGATTACTATGATGCAGGAAAGAGAAAGAATCAAAACCGTGATTTCTGATAACGAGGAAGGCTTTAGCCTTTTAGGCTGGGTTTTCAGACTTATGAATGGTTATCCAAAAGACTCTATTGATGAGCAAGAAGAGGCTGATTTAGAAGATGAGGTGTTTGGAGTTTTAAACGAGGAAATCGAAGATGTCGACGAAGATGAAGTGATTGAAAATGAACAGGATGAGCTAGATGTTATAGAGGGGGCATAGAAGAAGATAATGACAAAAAATTAGTAAAGTTATCGTTATTTCGATATAAAAAAGAGCTTTTTTATAAAGTTCTTTTTTATTTAAAGTTATTCACAGTTTTGTTTTGATTTTCTTTAATAAGAAGCTAGTATGTGAGTGTTATGAAAACAAGTAGTAAATGAATAACCCGAGGTGTTTCTGAGGAATATCTAATGTGGCTTAAGATTAAAAGGAGATTTGGTGGAAAATAAAAATGTGGTATAGTAAAAAAACTTATGGTAAATACAAAAATAAAAAAAATATTTTTTAAAATAATAATTAATAATAAAATAAAATAAAGTATGCTATAAAAAGTTTGTTTTCTAGAAATATTTAAATAATAATTAAAAACAAAAAATGAAAAAATACAGTATTATTGGAATTTTGGTAGCAGTAGTGTTTGCTTTTACTGCTTTATCGGGTGTTTTTGCGGATAATAGTAAATCAGGCGATAATAAAAAAAGTTCCAAAACAGATAAACTAAACGCAAAAAATGTAAAAATTCATCCACGTATTTCGCTTAAGGGTGCAGATGCAGAAAAATTTAAGAAAAATAAAGAATTAGATGAAATTCTTATGACAAAAGGCCAGCCTTACAAATCAACTTGTGGTTCGGCTGCAGCTACTTATGAATTTGCTACGACTGAATTTGCTGGAGATTTTTGTACAAAGGGTGAAGTTGTAATAGTGACGGATCCACTATTATTTCCTTTGTCACCTGATGTTTCCGTATATTGGGATTGTCTTTATAAGGGAATAACAACGCATTGTGAAGCTTCTATGATAGCTGAAGAGATTCAAATTCCACTTTCAGAATGTGGTTTAGCTGCAACTACTTATGAAAGTGCGGTTGAATTAAATTTAGATGATCTTTGTGCAACAAGTAGTGTTATTGAAACACCACCATTATCATTGTCCCTCTCCCCTGGTGATAAAGTAGACTGGACTTGTGTTTTGGGAAATGAAACACCAGTCGATTGTTCGGCTGATGTAAAAGAGGCAGAAATAGCACCAACTATTTCAGCAACTGGAGTTTTAGGAATGAATCCTTCGACAAATAAACATGCTATCGTAATCGGTATTTGTGATTATCCTGATTTTTTGGAATATAGCGATATTTGTGAGTCAGATGGCGATGCTGCTAATATGGCAAGAGCTCTTCATATGGAATATGATTTTCCAATCGCAAACATTCATTTGTTCAGAGATATTATTGAGAACTCCGTAAGTACTGGGGGAGAGAATGTAATTTCTTATTCTGCTAGTAAAACTAATATCATAAAAGCAATTGACGATTTAAGATTGCAGGTTAAAAAAGAAAAAGAAGCAGGGACAGACAGTGAAGTAGTTTTCTTTTTTAGTGGTCATGGGGTAACTGGTAATATCGACGGAGACAACGAGCTTTTGGATGAAGCTTTGCTTGTTCATAATGGTTTCGAAAATATAAATAAAAATAAAGGTGATGGACAATTTGAAAAAATTTGGGACGATGAATTAAAGGCTGAGTTTGCTGATTTCGAAACTGATCGCATTACATTTATATTTGATACATGTAAGGCAGGTGGAATGAATGATGTGATGGAAGGTTTTTCGGAAGAGGACAGTGAACGCGTCTTTGTTGCATCATCATCTGAAGAAGGTAGTTCATATGTGTATTCAGATGGTGAAGAGGGAGAAGGTCTTTTCAGCCACTATTTTGTAAAAAATGGTATGCGTGGTTATATAGGAGTCGGTGGTGGATGGGCAGATGGTTATAACGAAATTGGATGGGATTACAGAACGGAGGATGGTTATGCGAGCCCTGTTATAGGGCAAGATGGCTTAGTAGCGATAGAAGAAGCCTATGAGTATGCAAAAGACAAATTAGGCTTTTTGTCAGTAGAACAAATTCCAACGTTAAAAGATTTTTTTGTAAATGATTTATTGCTTGGCTATTGGGCTGATTATTCTCTATTTTAAAGTTGATTCAGATCTTTTAAATTAATTTTTCAAACAGTTAAAACTAAAACTTACAAAAACGCCAGAAATGGCGTTTTTGTTGTGGCTAGGGAAAATAATGATTTTAATATATATTAATTTCTTTCTAAAGGAAGATTTTTTAATTAGGATTTATTAGCGAAAAATTAAGAATAAATTTCTATCACTCACTGATGAATGGGAGAAAATTGTTTTTGGTTTTTTTACCTCTCCCATACTCCAGTGTATGGGAGAGGTAAAAAAAATGTTTTTGGTTTTGTGATTATTCCTGGTCTAATTAGGAAGTTCTTCGAAATTCATCCGATCATATTTATTCCCTTTAGATGTATTTTTATAAAAAGGCTCATCCAGCTCAATTTTTTTATGTTTACTGTTTAGCTCTTTGGCATGTTCTTTTAAAGTTTTATACAAATACCAAATAAATTTTGCGGCTCCTTTTTCTCGATAGAGATAGATGCATCTTTTGGTTTTTTCACGAAGAACATCGGTTCGAAGTTTGTAGATATCTAGAAAATCTTCTTTATCAAGCCAATCTACTTCTAATATTTCCAGATAAGCCATTAGTTTTTTTTCGGCTAAAGAATTGCCCTTCTTGGCTAATTTAATTAATTCCAGACAAATTTCATTTCTTTTTTCTTGATCTTCTAGACTAGTAGCTCCGAAGAAAGTCAGAAGTTTTTCTTTATTTTTTTCCAATAGTGAATCCACCTCTTCCTTGCCTTCGTATCTTTCTTCTGGGTATTCATCTTTGAATGCCTTAGGATATTTGAATTTATTTTCAAATTCAGGATTTACTTCTTTTATAATTTTCTTCCAATCAATTCCCCCATTTTCTTTTTTGACATATCTTTTGAAATAAGAATGAAGAGAACGGTCTAGGGTTTTCACATCAGTGCTTGAAAAAGATCGGGGGTCGTTTTCTGCTAGAATCTTATTTAGTTTTTTGATGGACGAACTGAAAGTAAATTTCATCTTTTTTTCATGGGCGCCTTTTTTTCCTTTTTTGCTAATACCCATAATCCATTTTTCTGTCCATTCCTCGGGTAATTTGTCGGCAAATTTGTCCCATTCTACTATCCCAGTTTCTTTATTCTTAAGTTTTTTTCTGAGATGTCGATAAAGCCCGTAGTCATGATTCTTTATCCAAAAGGGATTAAAAGAATCCGGATTATCTTCTTCTAATAATTCAATTGTTGTTTTAATTGTAGTTTCTTCGGTCCAAATTCGTTGCTTTTCATAATTCCACTTAGCCTTTTGTTTCTCTGGTAATAAATCGACCAACAGTTGCCAATTAATCTCATTGTTTAAGGTTCGGAAATTTTTCTGAATAACGGCATGTTCTTTTCCGCAATTATTAAAAATCCAGTAGGGATTAATTTTTTCTGGGTTTAGTTGTTCGGTTTTGCTGATTATATCCGCAACATTGTTTTTTAGGAGTTCAATTTTTTCTTGACTGAGAATTACGTCGTCGTTTTTTTTCATTTTTAAAATAGGCTCTGTTTCAACAGCCGGTTCAATTTTTTCTTTTGTTTTTTGTGCCGCTATGGGCATTTTGAATAATTCTGTCATAGGAGGGAATTATTGGAAAAATCAGTGTCTTTAATTTAACATATTTTCATCTCCCGAACAAAATCTTTGATGAAATGAGTTTCCTAGGTATTGGATTCTCGGGGAGGGGATGAGGAGATTGAGGGTTTGCGGGGAGGAGGTTTGATTTTTCGGGGGATTGTGTTCAAACGGGGGCTGTTTGAATGCAATAGAGAGATTTTGGGTTGATTTTTTAATGAGATTGAGATAAAATAATTTTTCATAGTACATTATTTTAATAACGTGTTTTTAAAGGAGGACAACAAATGAAAAGATTTGAGAATATTGATTTCACAGAAGGCACTTTGGTTTTTCTTTCTGGTTTACCGGCGTATGGAGTTGTCGCAAACAAAGAAGCCTGGATAGAAGAAGCTGAAGATGAAGATCTAGACAAAATCGTTCACTTCAAGGTATATGAAGAAGCTCCGAGTGTTGAGGTTATTCCCGTTTTTTTATTTGGAAATTTTATTGGGTCAAAACTTATTCCAAAGACAAAGGGACAAGGATTCATAGAGGCGCCTTGCTTAGAACGTTTTACCTATTCAAATGTTGGAGGTGATATCTCTATCATATCCAGGATCGATCGGTTGCAAACAATCATTTGGCACCAACTTACTTTCTACGGCAATCAAGTCACCGAATATGCTCAACAGGTATCGAAAGAATTGAAAGTATTGAAATGTTATTTTGAAGACCAGGAAGTATTGTCGATACCCGGTAATGTTCGGCTCTTCAAAAGATTCCAGAAAATTCTACCAAACGGAAAACTGTAGAATCAGTGTAATAAAGAAAGGCTTTGAGCGGAAATATCTGCTTGAAGCCTTTTTTGTTTACAAAAGATATCAACTGGGGTAGTATTGTTAGTCAAATTAAATAGCAGTATTAATAATATTTATCGAGGAGGTTCGTGTGAAAATTTTTTATTTAATGATGAGCCTGATCGCAGAAATTAAGGCCGTTTCAATTTTCAGGGATCATGAAAAAGGTATAGCAGAAAGAGTTTCTGCTTTGTGGAATTTTCAAAAAAAATGGTCTCCGAAAATAATATCTATTGATGAAATAGCTATGAAAGAGATTCTGAGACCTACTATGCGCTATGAAAATATGGCTTGGAAAGCTCACTTTGAGGACGGATCCAGAGTTCTCCTCACAGGGTATGGATTACTGGAAATAATTTAAACTAAACTTGCCGAACCAGGTAAGACAGCAGGTTTTCTGAAAAGGAGACCTGTTTTTATTTTGGCGAATTTGCGGGGGTGGGAATGGAAAATTACTTTCATGCTTTGGGGCATGAAAGGGAAGAGGGATGGTTTGGGGGTGTAAGGATCGATGGGAATTTGCGGGGAGGAGGGAAAGGGGGTAGAATGGGGGATAAAGAGTTATGAGAATCGATGATTTTGAAATATAAAATTAAAAAATAGAAATGAAAAATAAAGTTTCAAAAAAATTGGCTATATATCAAGCTAAAAATGGGGCAATTGAATTTCGCGGTGATTTTGATAAAGATACAATTTGGGGAACACAAAAACAGATTGTTGATCTTTTTGGCGTGGATCAATCAGTAATATCTCGGCATATCAAAAATATTTTTGAAGATGGGGAAATTGAGCAAAAAAGCAATATGCAAAAAATGCATATTGCAAATTCTGATAAGCCGGTTGCTTTTTATTCTTTGGATATAATATTGGGAGTGGGTTATCGAACTAATTCTAAGGTGGCGATAGAGTTTAGAAAATGGGCGACAAATATTCTAAAGGAGCATATAATTAAAGGCTATACAATCAACAAAAAACAGATTGCCAAGAACTACGATAATTTTATGCAAGCGGTTACTAGTATTCAAAATCTTTTGCCGGAACATATTATGCTTGATCCAAAATTAGTTTTAGAACTTGTTAAAGAATTTGCTAATACTTGGGTGGCGCTTGATGCTTATGATAAAGAATCGCTCAAAGCCATTGGTTTAACCAAAAAATCAATCAAATTTTCGGGTCAAGAACTAACCACTGCAATCGTTAGTTTTCGTACGGAACTTATCAAAAAGAAAGCCGCGACTGAAATTTTTGCTCAAGAGAGAAGCGTCGGAAGTATTGAAGGGATTATGGGAAATGTTTTGCAATCGTTTGGAGGAAAACCAGTATATGCGAGTATTGAAGAGAAAGCTGCTCATCTTCTTTATTTTATGGTAAAAAATCACCCTTTTGTTGATGGTAATAAACGCTCCGGTGCTTTTGCTTTTGTTTGGTTTTTGCGAAAAACTAAGGTGAAGGGAATTAGAAATATAAATCCAAGCTCACTAACTGTTCTAACTCTTTTGATTGCTGAAAGTCGTCCTAATAAAAAAGATCAAATGACAGCTCTTGTGACAACTTTGTTATCAGCAAAAAGATAATTTTAAAATTCAATTTTGAAGCTTGATTTTTAAAATAGGGGATATTGATAAAAAGCTAAGAATTAATTTCTTTCATTCACTAGCGAATGAAAGAAGTTAGGGCTTTTGTTTTTAAAATTTATCTCTCCCATGCTCCAGTGTATGGGAGAGGTGACAGAATTGTTTTTGGTTTTTTTGCTACTACCATACTACGGTGTATGGTAGTGGTGAAAATATGAAAATAAAATTAACACATCTACACTCTGGTGTATGGGAGTGAATTTTGAATTGTTGGGTTTGTTCGGGAGGGAGGGATTTGGGAATTTGCTGGGAGGAGAGAAAGGGGGTAGAATGGGGGTAGGTTTTGAAAGCATTCTTATTTGTATAAATATATGGTAAACAAAAAATCTAATAAAAAATTAATGATCAGAAATTCAACAGCAGAATTTTTGGTGTTTACTTCACAAGCGAGAGAAGATGGAATCGAAATTCGAGTGCAAGATGAAAATGTTTGGTTAACACAAAAATTAATTGCAAAATTATTTAACGTAGAAATTCCAACAATAAATGAACACCTAAGCAATATTTTTAATACTCAAGAATTAAATAAAAAAACAACTATTAGGAATTTCCTAACAGTTCAAAAAGAGGGGAAAAGACAGGTTTCTAGAGAAATCGATCATTATAATTTAGAAGTTATTATTTCTCTTGGTTATCGTATAAATTCAGAACGAGCAACTGATTTTAGAAAATGGGCAACGCGAGTTTTAAAAGATTTTTCTATACGTGGCTATGTTTTGGATGATATTAGACTTAAGAATGGTGCATATTTAAGTAAGCAATATTTCAAAGATTTAATTTTTGAAATACGAGACATTCGTGATAGTGAAAGAAATTTTTATCAGCAAATTACTGATATTTATGCAATGGCAATGGATTATGATCTGAACTCTCCTACGACTAAAGATTTTTTTGCTACAGTGCAAAATAAATTACATTTTGCCACTCATGGACATACTGCTGCCGAGCTCATTACGAAAAGGGCTAATCATAAAAAAGATTTTATGGGATTGACTGTTTGGAAAAAATCTCCGAAGGGTAAGATTTTAAAATCTGATGTTGTGATTGCTAAAAATTATTTAAACGAAAAAGAAATTAAGTCACTAAATAGAATCGTGACGATGTATTTAGATTATGCTGAGCATCAAGCTGAAAAAGGAATTCCGATGACAATGAGAGATTGGGCGGAAAAATTAAAAGCTTTTTTAAAATTTAATGAAGCTAATATTTTAGAAAATGCAGGCAAAGTGACAGCAGAAATTGCCAAATCTTTTGCCGAAAGTGAATTTGAAAAATATCGTCCGATTCAAGATGAACTTTTTGAATCTGACTTTGATCTTGAAGTTAAACGGATTTTAGAAAATAATAAATAAAAAATAGCTAGACTAAAGTTAAAAAAATAAGAATGTATTTCTACTATTCACTGATGAATGGGAGAAAATTAGCTTGGTTTTTTTGCTACTACCATACTACGGTGTATGGTAGTGGTGAAAATATGAAAATAAAATTAACACATCTACACTCTGGTGTATGGGAGTGAATTTTGAATTGTTGGGTTTGTTCGGGAGGGAGGGATTTGGGAATTTGCTGGGAGGAGAGAAAGGGGGTAGAATGGGGGTAGGATTTGAGGGGAGGGGTAATTTAAAATGGTTTGTAAAAAAATATGGTTAAAAAAACAAAAAATAGTTTGGCAATTTTTGAGGATTTTAAAATTCGTCGTTATTATGATGAGAAAAAAGAAAGTTGGTATTTTTCTGTTATTGACGTGGTTTCTGTGCTTATTGAACAGGGTGATTTTAGGAAAGCGAAAAGTTATTGGACGACATTGAAGGGGCGCCTTAAAAAAGAGGGAAGTGAGTTGGTCACAAAATGTGACCAACTGAAAATGCAATCAGCTGATGGAAAATTTTATAAAACAGATGTTGCTGATGTGGAGACAATTTTGCGTTTAGTGCAATCTGTGCCGAGCAAAAAAGCAGAACCTTTCAAGTTGTGGTTAGCAAAGGTGGGAAAAGACAGAATCGATGAAATTGCTGATCCAGAGCTGGCAGTGAATAGAGCAAAAGAAATTTATGGGAAAAAAGGTTATCCAAAAGATTGGGTGGAAAAGAGAATGAGAGGAATCGCTGTGAGAAATACTTTGACTGATGAATGGAAAGAAAGAGAAATAAAAAAGGGTTATGAATTTGGAATCTTAACCAATGAGATTTATAAAAAAACTTTCGATGAGGACTATAAGACTTTGATGAAAATAAAAGATTTAGATAAGAAAAACAACGACAACTTGAGAGATCACATGGGAGATATCGAGTTAATATTGACAATGCTAGCCGAAGCAACTTCCACGGATATTTCGAAATCGAAAAATTCGAAAGGATTGGAGGAAATAAAAACTGATGTCAGAAAAGGCGGAAAAATTGCAGGGGAAGCGAGAGAAAAAATTGAAAAAGAGACTAAGAAAAAAGTTGTCACGAGAGGGAATTTTAAAAAGGTGGGTAATCGGAAGAGAAACCAGCTATCTGAAAATTCCGGATAGTTCAAAAAGAAGAATGAATAAATAAGAATAGACCTCTCCCATACTCCAGTGTATGGGAGAGGTGACAGAATTGTTTTTGGTTTTTTTGCTACTACCATACTACAGTGTATGGTAGTGGCGAAAATGTGAAAATAAAATCAATACACCTATACTCTAGTGTATGGGTGTGACTTTTAAATTATTGGGTTTTGATTTTTTGGGAGGGGGAATTTGATTTAAGGAGGGTGGAGATTGAGGGTTTGAGAAATTTCCAACTTTAAGTGACGGGCGTCACTTAAAGTTGGGTTGGGGTTTGAGGTTTTGGGAGTGAGGGTTTGCGGGGAGGAGGGAAAGACAGTTATACTAAAACCAATCTTTAATATATAATAGAATAAAGTTTGC
>CAZXUS010000026.1:0-4133 GCA_964643985.1 uncultured Bdellovibrionales bacterium
ATTCATTTTTTTCATATTTTCACCTCTCTTTCCATTTTTTTATTTTTATATTTATACTTCAAATTCAATATATTTCATTATACACCGTTTTATTTTAAATCCAAATTAAGGATTATCAAACAAAGTAGCTTTTAACGATCGAGAAACTCCATTATCAACCCCTACCGATTTTATCTCGTAAATATCCTCAAGATGATCATGATTTCCAGTCAAAATATTTCCTGAAGAATCGAAAAAATAAAGATCAATTTCAGATAAATCTATTAAAGCACACTTGCCGTTATTAAAACTACTACAAAGCTCTGCTTTAATCTCATCACTTGAAAGTGAGCCGCTATCATTGATAATTTTTAGTGCATATTCGAAACCACTATCCGCTTTTTGATAAGCAGCCGGTGAAAATTTCGCATTTCCACTAGCCTTCTCTTGAATAACCGAAATAAAAACTATCGAAGAAACAATTATTATAGCGTTAGTAATTAAAATCATAACAAAAACTAAAGCAGTCCCTTCCTTATTTTTAATTACTTTTTTAAACACAGTTTTTAAATAAATTTTTATTCCCGTTGCAAACTAAACTCTAAAATCATCGCTAGAGATTAAAACCATAATCTCTTAAAGACACTGATGATTGAAGTATTACTTCATCATTTTCAAAATTGTCCTGAGCAGAAGCCGTATATTTTAATTTAATATTAGTCCTAACAAAACCCCTTTCATCGTCGTCTCTGTCGGTTTCCTTGATTTCAAATGTTCCTGTCACCGTTATTTCATTGCTACCAACAATTTTAATAAAAGCCTCTCCAATCTCGCCACAATTAGAAGCACTACTATCTCCTATTTTTCTCTTTAAAACACTTCCATCAAATTTATAACAATGACTTTTTTCGGTAAGATTGTCCAAAATAAAAAGTTCCGAAGAATCTCCATTAATTTTATGACTAGTTCGAATAGTTTTATTAATAACTTCAATCGCATAACGAGCATCTTCTACAGTATTTTTAAGAGCCTGAGTCCGCTGATAAGAACGAATAGTATTAATACCAAAAATAATTATTCCAATAAAAATCACCGCTAAAATAGAACTAGAAATTGTTAATTCAATTAAAGTAAACCCTTTATTATTTTGATTTTTAAAATCTTTCATCATTTTTTTTTAATTTTTTTGCCAATCAGTCAAAATCCCAGTCACCGAAACTTCTTTGTCAACCTTCAAAGAAGGACTCTTCCAAGAAACAGTGCATTCTATTTCTAGAAGCTCTTCTACTGGCAAACCTCCTGATGCACTGATATCGCAAGAACGTTTAAAAATAGTTGAGCTTGCTTCACCATTGCCATAAATACCGTTAGCATCCAAACCAACATTAACACTTTTTGAACCATTGCAATGAGCAGTTCCAGTTCCATCGGAACCATCCCAATAAGGCTGACAAACACCGACAGACAAACCGTCATTCATATCCAATTCTTCTAGTAAATTTTCATCTCGCCTATTTCTAATAATTTCAACTCCTTCTTGCGCCAAATTAGAAGCAATAATAACATATCGATTGTCTTTTTCATGATGACTAATCTTAGCCAACAAACTATAAATTCCAGTAAAAACAAACGAAACCAAAAACATTACCAAAATAATCTCTATTAAAGTAAATCCTGATGAATAATTAAATTTTTTATTTTTCTCTAAAAACATAAAATTTAAAATTTATTTTAAAAATTAATCTGTCCACCACCATTTATTTCAATATCACTAATATTACCGTCTTTATCGATTTTAATATATCCAATCGACACCCCTGTCAATTTAGTATTATTAGAATAAACTTCCCCGTAAGGAGTTTTTAAGAAAATTTTAGAACTAGTTGCTTTATAATTCGTTCCTAAATTAATTGCATTATCATCGACCTTGGTTAAGGAAGCTCCTGGAGTATAATCTAAATCGACTGAATTATTACAAGCTTCTGGATTCGCTTCAAAATTATTATTATATAAATGATAAATTTTTATAATAGATGTCCCATCAGTATGAATTCCATACCCACACACCACCCTTTGAGTCGCTTCTTGGGGAACAGCTAAGGCATAGGATTGAGCTAATCTGATGCTGGATTTAACTTTATCACCAGCCATTATCAACCCCCGATTTGTCTCAGAGACACTAACTACCTGGAACATAGTAGCAGACAAAAAAGTAATAATTCCCATGACTATAACCATTTCAATAAGAGTAAACCCTGTTTGATTAATATTTGTATTTTTTTTAATTTTTGTTTTTTTAAAAAACATCAACTTTGTTAAAATTTAAATAATTAAATTATTCCAAATTTCCAAAATCAAATCTCTACTAAATATTATAACATAAGTGCTTATTATTAAAAATGGTCCAAAAGGTATTTGCGATTTCATTTTTTTCTTAAAAAATAAGAGCAAAAATACTGATACAACTGCCCCAAAAACATAAGAAAATAAAAGTAAAAAATAAGTCATTTTAAATCCAACCATTAACCCCAACCAAAATCCTAATTTAACATCTCCTCCTCCGATCCATTTTCCCTTAGAAATATAGAATAAAAATCCAAAGAATCCGCTAACAACTAATCCTCCTAACAAAGCTGAAATTAAATTATTTTCAAGACCCATCAAAAAACCAGCATTAACGGTAAGATAAATTTGAAAAATAAAAGTTCCAACAATTCCAATTAAAACTAAAAAATCCGGAATTATCATATACTTTAAATCCCAAACTAAAATTACCCATAAAATATAAGCCACAAAAAAATAATAAAATGCAATAAAAAACGATTCAAAATTAAAATTACTCACTTGAAATAATTGATTTTTTTGAATTAACCAAAAAGTTAAAACAAAAATTAAACCCATCAGAACTTCCATCAGAGGATACTGCCAAGAAAGTTTTCTGTGACATTTTCTGCACCGACCTTTTATTATCAAAAAACTAATGATTGGAATGTTATCGAACCAGCTCAGAATATACCCACAAAAATCACATTTCGAACGACCTTGAATAGATTTTCCAATCTGAACTCGGTCTATTAAAACATTAGCAAAACTCCCCAAACAAATTCCAAAAATAAATATGTAAAAATAAAATAAAATAAGCATAGAACAATTTAGGGATGAGTAGCATCACAAGCAGCCGCAACACCCAAAATCTCACAATTAAGCATATGAGAATTACAACAGATTCTAGCCCCAGATCCATTTGATTGGATATACCAACTATTATTGTCAAAACTAGCAGAATTACTTACAACATAATTTCCGAAACCAGAAACAGTTGTCTTCGGCCAAATACCATAAGCATTAGATATACTGCAAATATTAGCTCCACCGACAGTTCCATTGGGAGAATTAATATTTCCGCCATCCGCTAAACACATAAAAATTGGTTGCATAACAGCTGAAACTTCGCTTAACATTCTAATCGCTCGAGCTTTTTCTCGTTGAGAAGAAATCGAAACCAAAATAGCCCCACTAAGCATAACCATAATAGCAATCGCTAATAATAATTCAATTAGAGTAAACCCCTGACTGCCAACAGGTATGGCTTTTTTTTTGTTCATTATAAAAATAAATTAATTAATACCATTTTCAACTAACTATTCCTCATAAATTGCAGAAAATTTTAGACAAAATGAAGAAAAAAATATTCAAGATTTGGTGTAAAATAGTTGGTTGAAATTGGTGTTAAATACATTCCCCAGTTTCAGCATCGCAAACAATCGTCACGTCACCAGAATCAAAAGTACATTTGATTTTCCAGGTAGTAATAGTTCCGTTAACATAACCACACTGAGCTAAATTAACTTTAGGCCACTTAGTTGGAGAATTATTACAGATAATAGCTTCTTCCGTAGTCGGAATAGTGGTTAAATTCTCTCCTTTAAAAAGACACTCTTGAGCATAAGGCATAATAGATTTAGCGGTTGTCATCGCCGAAGCCTTTCGTGCCCGTTCTCGTTGCTTCCCTAAAGAAATAAAAATGATTCCCGCTAAAATTCCAATAATCGCCATCACCGTAAGGATTTCGACTAAAGTAAACCCTTTTTGAATATTTTTTTTATTATTTTCCATTTTAAGTTTTTTTAATAAAACCTCAATACTAGATTCTT
>CAZXUS010000026.1:4233-11711 GCA_964643985.1 uncultured Bdellovibrionales bacterium
CTTTTTTATTTATTTTTTTCATATTTTCACCTCGCTTTCTGTTTTTTTCATTTTATTTAATTTTATTATTTATTTAATTCTTTCCTAAGATTATTTTCAACTACATTGAAACTGTTTTCAATCACAGTTTTATTACATCGAAGTTGCCACCTGATAAATCGGAAGCAAAATCGCTGAAACTAAAATCCCAACCCCTATTGCTAATACTACCATAATAACTGGTTCTATCAAGGAAGAAAAGTTTTTTACTAAAGTATCAGCTTCTTTAGTGTAAAATTCAGTAATTTTAGACAAACTATAATCGATTCTTCCAGTAGTTTCCCCGACCTGAATCATTTGAATTACCACTGGAGGAAAAACATCATAACGCTCAAAAACTTCTGCGATTTTACCCCCTTTTTTAACCTCTCGAACTGCTTCTCTCAAAACTTCCCTGTAAACCTCATTTCCAACTACGTCAGAAGTAATCAATAACGCCACATTGATAGTAAGTCCACTTTTCAATAAACTAGTTAAATTTTCCGAAAATCGAGCAATGTAAATATTTTTTAAAATATTTTTAATTATGGGCACTTTCAAAATTAAATGATCATATTCACGACGACCATCTTCGGTTTTTACATAATAAATTAAAGCCACAATAATTCCAATCACAGCCGCTCCAATCGCCCACCAATAAGCCGCAAAAAAATCACTGGTCCAAATTAAAATTCTAGTCTGAAGTGGCAAAACAGCATTACTTTCTTTTAAAATCTCCAATAATTTAGGAATAACAAAAGCCATCATTGAGAAACCGACCACGAACATTGCTGAAAGAATAAAACCCGGATAATACATAGCACTCTTAAGTTTGTTGCTTAAGTCATAATTTTTTTCAATATTATTAGCCAAATCGTTTAAAGATTTTTGTAAATTACCAGAAACTTCTCCAGCTTTAACCATATTCACATAAAATTTAGAAAAAGTATTGGGATGTTTTTCAAAAGCTTCCGCCAAAGAAAACCCTCCCTCCACATCAGCTACAATCTGTTGAATTTTCATTGACAAAAAATCATTCTCAGTCTGAAGTGCTAAAGATCTTAAAGCTTGGAGTAAAGGAACATTAGAATCAATAAGAATTGCCAACTGTCGAGAAAAAATAACAAAATCTTTCGCTGAAGCTCCTTCCCAAAGTCTTGCAATATTTTCTTTGAAAAAATCTGGCTTCTCTGCTGTTAAAGAAACAACTTTTAAGCTACTCTTTTTTAAAATACCCACAGCACTTCTTCTATCAATAGACTGGACATACCCTTTTTGTTTTTTATTTTTTGAATTAATCGCTTCGTATTTAAATTTCATTTATTTATTTTATAATATTATGAATTGCTTTTTATTAAAGCTTTTAAATTTTCATTATCTGAAACAAACTTTTGAGCTTCTTCCCACTCTACTACTCCTTTCTTAATTAATTCCGAAATATAATACTCCAAAGTAAACATTCCATCCTCTCGACATGTTTCCAAAAACGATTTTATTTGATGAGTTTGATTTTGTCGAATTAAATTACTAACAGCCATAGTATTTTTCAAAACTTCTATGGCGGGAACTCGCCCTCCTCCAACTTTTTTAATCAAACGTTGCGAAACCACTCCAGTTAAAACATTAGCTAATTGTTGTCTAATTTGATTTTGTTGATAAGGCGGAAAAACATCGACGATCCTATCCACCGTTTGAATTGAATCATTGGTATGTAAAGTTGCCAGAACAGTATGGCCTGTCTCAGCAGCGGTGATTGCTGTAGCAATGGTTTCAGCATTTCTCAATTCTCCCACTAAAATAATATCGACATCCTCTCGAAAACAAGACTCTAGGGCACCCACAAAAGTAGGTGTATCTTCATAAAGTTCTCTTTGCTCAATCAAACTTTTTTTATTAACATAAACATACTCAATCGGATCTTCAATAGTAATAATATGCTTAGGTTGAGTTTCATTGATATGCTGAATCATAGAGGCCAATGTTGTACTCTTGCCATGACCATTAGGTCCAACCACCAAAAATAGACCTTGAGTATTATCCACAAAATCGTATAAATCATTTGGCAAAGAAAGTTCTTCTAAAGTTTTAATTTCCTTAGCAATAGCCCTCAGACAAAGGTTAAGCACTCCTCGACTAAAAAAGAAATTGCCTCTAAAACGAAAACCTCCTTCTGTTTCTAAGGAAAAATCGATCTGTTTTCTTATTAGAAGTTTTTCTTGCTGATGAGAATTAAGAACATCTTTAACTATTCCCTTTAGATTAGAATCAGAAACGATTTTCTCATTATCAATCTTAACTAAATTATTATCAACTCGAATAAGAGGATAATTGCCAGTAGAAAGATGCAAATCAGAACCACCCTGATCTACTAAAAATCCTAAAAATCCATAAAGTTTTTGCCTAAAAGACGTTTCGCTCATTTTTGTTTTAATATTTTTATGATAAATACTATCTAAAATTTTTATTTATCCTATGTTTTTGTATCCAAAATAAAATCGATTCTAATTCCAAAAATTATTCCATTTTATCTCTAATAATTTCAGCCAATTCAGTTGGAGTTAAAGAGGCTTTAATTAAATAATCATCTGCTCCCATTTCCAAGGCTTGCTTAATTTTATCTTTTTCTCCTAAATTAGTTAACATTATTATTTTAGCCTTTTTATCACCAGAAGCTCTGAGCTCCTTTAAGACTTCCCAGCCACTTTTTTTAGGCAACATAATATCCAATAAAACCAAGTCTGGTTTAAAATCCCTAAAAAGTGCAAGTCCTTCTAAACCATCTCTTCCCGATTTAACGTTAAAACCAGAATCAGTTAATTTATGACAATAAATTTCTGAAATAAAATTATCATCTTCAATAAGTAATATTTTTAATGGACCTTTTCTCATTTCAAAATTTTAATTTACGAATTTTAATTAAATTAAATTTTACTAAATTATTCTCCTTTAGCCGAAATAACTTCCTTACCACTATCATCATCAGTCACTCGTTGAATTTCCTCTACAGTCGTTTCTCCCATAAGCACTTTTATTATACCATCTTGCTTCATAGTAGTAAAACCATCTTTTCTGGCAGTCTTCAAAAGTTCATATTCATCAGCATTATCACCAATCATTTGAGCGACATTTTTATTAACATCAAAAATTTCCGAAATTGAAATACGGCCCTTCATTCCTTGATTACCACATTCTCGACAACCTTGTCCTTTATAAAAATTAATTTTTTCAGGCTCACTAACAGGATCATATCCCAATTCTTTAAAAACACTTTTAGGTAAATCTTTCAACTCCTTTTGGAACATTTCCACCATACTAGCTGGTATCTCTGCTCTTTTAACTTTACACTTCTTGCAAATTCTTCGAACTAACCTTTGCCCAACAACAATTTTTAAAGCAGACGCAAGTAAAAATGATTTTATCCCCATATCCACTAAACGAGAAATCGCCCCGATAGCCGTATTGGTATGCAAAGTAGAAAGAACTAAATGACCGGTTAAAGCTGCATGAACAGCTAATTCCGCAGTCTCAGAATCTCTGATTTCTCCTACCATCACAATATCTGGATCTTGACGCAAAATGCTTCTCAATCCCACGGCAAAAGTATAGTCAATTTCTGGTCTAACTTGAGATTGACTAACCCCTTCCAAAACATATTCTATTGGATCCTCTAATGTGACAATATTAGTGCCTTCTTTGTTAAGCATTCTAAGCAAAGAATACAATGTAGTTGATTTTCCCGACCCAGTTGGGCCAGTAATTAAAATTATCCCATATGGCTCAGCAACAACTCTATTGATTTTTTCCAAATCTCTTCCCATGAAACCAAGCGTCTTCAGATTAATCAAATCATCATCTTTTTCTAAAATACGCATCACGACCTTTTCTCCTTGAGAAACAGGGAAAGTCGAAACTCGAAAATCAATAAATTTTTTACCTTCTTTAATTCTAAATCGACCATCTTGAGGTTTCCTTTTTTCATCAATTTTCAAATTAGACAAAATTTTTACTCTCGAAACAATCGCCGGTCCAATATTCTTAGGCAAAAATAAACTGCTATGAAGAACTCCGTCAACTCGATACCGTACTCTAATTTTTTCTTCCAAAGGTTCGATATGAATATCGCTTGAACCTCCTTCAATTGCATTTTTAATAATAACTTCCACCATTTTCGCCACAGGTGCCTCTTTAATAACTTTCATTTTTCCACTTTTGGCTTCAGCAAATTTTCCTTTTTTTTTCTGCTGACTTTCTTCGCTTTCTCGTTCAAAATTTTTAACCGCTTTATTTATTTCTATTTCTGGATTTTTTAATTTATTCAAAATTAACTCAAATATTTCCAAGGAAACAATCTGAACTCTAATTTGTTTATTTTTTTTATTAGCATAAAAACGAAGCGCATTTTGTGCATCATTATCCTTAAAATCAACCATTGCAACATTTAAAGAATTTTCGTCTTCGCTAATTGGAGAAAATTGATATTTCATGACCGCATCAAGAGAAATAGAAGATATCAAATCATTGGGAATTTTAAGTTCATCCCAATTTATTTCTTTTTCAATATTTTTTTCTAAAATAATTTCGCCCAATTTTTTAATATAATTTATAAATTTAATCTTTTCTCGGAATCAACTAAACCTTAATTTACTCTGTCTCAACTGCTTCCATCGCTTCGGCTACTTCAATAATTTCGATAGAAGAATTAAAAAGATTATCGATCCCTTTTTCACCAATTTCAATCAAAGAAAAATTAAGAACCTTTTCCCTGTGATTTTTATACTCGTCAATAGTACCCATTTCTAAACCATTCTTTAATAAACTTTTAAAATAATCATCATTTGAATTTAAAGCCAAATCATTATTGTTCTTATGAAAAAATGTCAAATTCAAACTTAAAGCTAAATCACTTACCTCTTCTTCACTGCTTTTCTTTATTGAAAAAATCCCTAAGTTAATAAATCGATTCATATTTTCCAAAGCATAAATGGCCTTTTTAATCTCGAAATAACTTCCGCTTAGTTCAATCGAAACGTTTGTCTCTTTAATATCATCCCCAATTTTAAAAATTTCAGCTTTCTTGTAAGACTCTTTCTTTGCAGCTAACTTCATGCTTGAAATTTCGACTCCCGTCCCCAAAACAATATCACTTATTTCTTTCAAAAAATTTTCTTCTTGCAAATCCTCGGGAATAGAATTTTTAAGTAAAAATTTATTTTCCATAGCAATTTCATCATAAACTATCAATTCTCGATCTAAAATATTTTTACTGTTTTTAATCTCGTTCAAACTCGCTGTATTTTCTTCAAACAAAATTTTAGTGTTCTTATAGTCGTCCCAAGTTGGTTTAGTAAAATAGATAAAGCAAACTAAAGAAACAATTATCGATAGTGGTAAAAATAATAATTTTAAGTTCATTTTTTTTAAAATATTTATTAAAATTCAAAAGAATAAAAATTTATCAATCATTAACGGCGAGTTTCTCTTCGACAACACCGATTTCAAAACTACAAACAACTGTCAAAACTCCATCCTTACTCGCTACTGATTTCAAAACAAATTCATCCAAATTTTCCATTTGCTTATAAGCCTTGATCTGTCTTATCAACGTCATATAATCAGGGACAATCATTCCGATTTCGTAGCCAGATGAACTTTCGGTGCTTTCGACTTCCAAGTTTACAAATTTTACACCGAGAAGAGTATTTTTAGAAATATTAATTATATTTTTGGTTTGAGGCAAAAAACCTTGTTTTCCAATCTTAGCTTTTAAATCGATGGTTCTCATATTGAAATTAAACATTTCAAAAAATTTCTCGTCTCCTAAAGATTTTTCAATAAAGCTTATTTCATCTTTAATACCTTGATTTTCTTTTTCTAACGAAAAATTCAAACCAAAGCATAAACCATAAAGAACCAACGATACAAACATTATTATAACACTCAAAATTAAAGATAAATTTGCACCACTTTTATCATTCTTCACTAATGACTCGTCTTTTAAATTTATATTTTTCATTTATTTTAAATTAAAGTTTAATTTTTAGTAAAATAAATTTGTTTAAATTATTCTTCCAATAATCCTGCTAGCGCTAAACCAACAGCAATACCGAAAAAAGAATTTTTAGCTAATATTTTTTTTTCAATTTCTTTCGGATATTCAACTTGAGACCAAGGATTGCCCTTAAAAACTTCAATCTTCATTTTACTTTGTATATATTCCTTAGCACCCTCCATATCAGAAGTTCCTCCCGAAAGAATTATCTTATTCACCGTTCCCATTTTAAATTCTTCAAACTCTTCCATATTTTTTTTAGCTTCTTTCATGATAGAGTCAAAAACTGGTTTTAAAATATTTTCAACAACTATTTTTGAATCTGATTTAAATCCTTGTTCTTTTTTCAATTTTTCCGCTCGATCCCTACTAATATTAAGACTCTTGGCTATCAAATCGGTTATTCGATCTCCAGCCAAATCAATATTTCTATTAAATAATAATTGTCCTTCTTTAACACCAATAATATTAGTAATCTTTCCTCCCATATCAAATATTAAGCAAGTATCCTTCTTATCATGAGACAAGGCTCTTTGAAGAGAGAAACAATTAACTTCTATTGAATCAATCGATAATTTTTTATTATTAAAAGATTTTTGAAGTTCGCTACTAACATTTTTCATAGTCGAAACTAATAAAACTTTTGATGTTTCTAATTCAATCTCTTTTTGAACTTCAGCCAAATTTTTTTCTGTTTTCTGCTTTTTATTTTTCGACAAAGGAGTTTCTATAATTTGCCAATCAAAAACTACTTCCTCTAAATCAACTGGTATATATTTAACCGCTTCATATTCGATTTCCCCTTTAATTTCCTCTTCTGTTTGACCGGCAACTTCAATCAAAGTAATAAATGAAGAATAGGAAGGAATTGCAATGCTAATATCTTTTTTCTTTATCGACAATTCTTTTAAAACTTCAAAAACCATTTGTCCCGAAAAAAAACGAACATCTTTTTCTGATAAAGATTCCTTCATTTTCACCAAAGCATAGTTTTTTAACTTAATCTTTCCGTCCTTTTTTTCTAATTCAACAATTTTCAAACTATTGTTTCCCAAATCGATTCCGACTGAATGACTCTTGCTTTTTTTGAAATAACTGGCAATATTATTTAAATAAGACTGAAGTTTATTTTCCACTTCCACTTTTATTTTAAATTAATTTTTATTTTATTTTCTGATGTTTTGTTTTATGAACTTTCCACTACTTAATAATATAAACTAATAAGTAATATTATTCAATGGATAAAAATTCCAACCTGGAAGAGATTATTTCCAAACACCCTTCCTACTACAATTTTCCACTTTTGGCTAAATTCTTTAAAAATGTTTTCACTTTAGCTAATGCTAAAGCTTCAAAAATTTTTAAATAATTTATCTCAAAATTGATAAATTTCGTAACCCGTCTCGCTAAG
>CAZXUS010000027.1:0-5866 GCA_964643985.1 uncultured Bdellovibrionales bacterium
GGGAGGGGTTAATATTAAGGGAGGGGTTAAGATTACGAATTGAAATTCGTAATCTTTAAATATTCAATAATCAATACTCAATATTCATTCAATAATCAATTTTCAACATCCATTCAATATTTAAATAAACAATATTCAACATTTCCGCCTCGGCAAGCCTCAGCGAGACGGGCATTTAATATACAATATACAATATTCAATAAATATTCAATTTTTAATATACAATGCTCAATATTTTAATTTTAAATTAAATTTATGAATAATTTTGATTTAGAAGAAAGATGTGCTGTTTTTGCTGAAAAAGTAATAAAAATGTGCAAAAAAATTCAAATAACAGCTTTAAATAGAAGAATAATTGATCAATTAATTGGCTCTAGCGGTTCAATTGGGGCAAATTATTGTGAAGCTAGTGAGGCTGAAAGCAAAAAAGATTTTAGGCATAAAATGTCTATTTCTAAAAAAGACAAGGTGAATTCCAAAGGAAGAGAAGGTGCCCTGGGGTAAATCAAAGAAACTAAACACTGGCTAAGGCTTTTATCCAATACTAACCCAGAGCTAAAAAAAGAATCGAGAGATTTATGGAAAGAAGCGCATGAATTGCTGCTTATTTTTAGTAAGTCGATAAATACAAGTAAAGGAAACAATTAATACCCAATGCTCAATATTCAATAACTATTCAACATTTAATATTTTAATATTCAATTCAAATTGTTGATTATTGTTTATTTAAATATTGGATGGCTGTTGAAAATTGGTTATTGAATATTATTTACAAATTATAAATTAAAAAAATGTCATTACACATGTAAGGACATATGTAAGGACATAAATTTAAAAAGTATGAAAAATAGAAAAGACAGATTGGTTATTTTTCAAAATAAAAAAATACGGCGAACTTGGTATCAGAGCGAATGGTTTTTTTCGGTGGTTGATGTTGTTGAAGTTTTAACAGAGAATAAAAGATCAAGAAAATATTGGAATGACTTAAAAAAGAAACTTTTATTGGAAGGAAGTCAGGTGTGCGATAAAATCGTACAACTGAAATTTTTAGTTAATGATGGGAAGTTATAATAAAAAAATATGTTAAAGAAAAAAATAAAAATAAAGGTAAAAAATGTTGAGATTGTTTTATTTAAGCAGGATAAGGTCGATTACATCTCTTTAACTGATATTGCAAAATATAAAAATAATTTTGCTCCGGCTGATGTTGTGAAGAATTGGATAAGGAACAGAAGCACGATTGAATTTTTGGGTTTATGGGAGAAGATAAACAATTTAAGTTTTAAACTGGTCGAATTCGACGCGTTTAGAAATGAAGCCGGTAGTAACGCGTTTGTATTGTCTCCGCAAAGATGGATTAAAAAAACGAATGCCGTCGGTATCATTTCTAACTCTGGTCGCTATGGAGGTGGTACTTATGCCCACAAGGATATTGCTTTCGAATTTGCTTCTTGGATTTCTGCGGAATTTAAATTGTATTTAATTAAGGAGTTTCAACGCCTAAAGGAGGACGAAAACAGACGCTTGTCTCTAGGTTGGGACGCGAAAAGAATTTTAGCAAAAGTTAATTATAAGATACATACCGATGCCATAAAAAAACATATTATTCCAAATTTATTAACAAAAAAACAAGTAGAATTTGTTTATGCAAATGAGGCGGATGTTTTGAATGTGGCTTTGTTCGGTTTGACTGCTAAGGAATGGAGAGATAAAAATTTTGACAAAGAAGGAAATATTCGTGATTATTCAACAATTGAGCAATTAGTGTGTCTTTCTAATCTGGAAAGTTTGAATGCTGAATTTATTAGGCAGGGCATAAAACAGAATGAAAGATTGAAGAATTTAAATGAAGTGGCGATTGTTCAGATGAAGTCGCTTTTGGGTAATAAGGGATTGAAGAAGTTGGAAAAAGGGGGAGAGAAAAGGACGAGATAAAATTTCAGCGGTTCGATCGCTATAGGCATAGAGGTCAAATCGCTCGGAATTTTTGGTGAAAATAATATATTAATTTATAGTTTGTAGTTTGTAATTTATAAACAGTTTTTAATATTTAATTACTTAATTTTTAATGACTAGATTCCCGCCTTCGCGGGAATGACAAAGTAAGTAGCGGGAAGGAGATAAAAACCCCCTCGGTCCCTCCGCCTCGGCAAGCGATGCGAGACGGGCCTTCAAGAAGGGGGAGGAATAAAGAAGAAAAAAATTTATTCGTATAGCAACTTCATGATTTTAAAAAAGACCATCAAGAATATTTTCTATATCATTATTGCAATGAGTTTTTTCTTGCTGGTTGATTTTAGGGATTTTTCTTTGAAGACGGTGGTTCCGGAGAAGGTGGAGGTGAAGATTGACGAAGAAGCGGGAGTGGGGATGATTAGGAACATTAAAATTGAGGAGCAAGAGTTGGAATCAGAGGATTTTGTGGGAGGAAATCAGGAGATAATTAACTTAGTTAATTCGGCTCGAACGGAAGTCGGACTTCCGGAAGTCCAGGAAAATTTGAAGTTGAAATTATCGGCGATGGAGAAGGCTCAGCATATGAAAGATAATGATTATTTTGAACATATTTCACCGGAGGGTTTTCAGCCTTCTTATTTTGCGCAAAAGCAAGATTATAGTTATAAGAATTTTGGGGAAAATTTAGCTTCTGGATATTTTTCGGCGGAATCAGTACATGAAGGTTGGATGAATAGTCCGGGGCATCGGGATAATATTCTTTCGGAAAAATTTGCGGAAATTGGAGTGGCGATTTTGGATTTTGAGGAAAATGGACGGAAGAGATATTTGATCGTGCAACATTTTGGAAGGCAATTGACGGCGGAGGATTTGGTGACTAAAATTGTTTGCGATAAAGAATCTAAAGAGAATTGTGAAGATGCGGAGGATGATGAAGAAGATTTGGAAGATTTGATTGAGAAGCAAGAAGATATTATTAAGCAGGCCAAAAAAGATGGGGTTGGGAAAAAAGATTTGAAGCGGTTGGAGGAGAATTTGGATGATTTGGAAGAAGCGGAGGAGGAGATGGAGGATTATTTGGAGGAGTGTGAGGAGTTTATTGAGAAATGCGATAGTTTTAAGTAAATTAAAAATGTCAATACTCAATATTCAATCTGTATTAAATACTCAATACTTTTTAAATATTCAATACTCAATATTCAACATTTCCGCCTCGGCAAGCCTCAGCGAGACGGGCATTTAATATTTAATAATCAATATTCAATAAATACTCAATGTTCAATGTACAATACTCAATACCCGTTACCCATTCAATATTCATTTAATGTTCAATGTTTTAATTTTAAAATGATTGGATTCCCGCCCACTCCGTCCGAGTTTAAGCGAGGCGAGCCTCCGCGGGAATGACAAATCTGAGTTATTCAGAAATTCAAAAACCCTCCTCGGTCTTCCTCGCCTCGCTAAAGCTATGGCGAAGCAGGCCTTTGGAAAAGGGAGGAGGTCCGGCGAGTAGGTTTATTTTCGGAGAAGAGTGATTTTGAATTTTGAATTTCGATTCAAACTCTAATTATTTAATTTTTAAACGGCTGGATTTCCGTTTGCACGGGAATGATAAAGATGTGAATGGGAATGACAAGAAAATAATTTTGAATTTTGTACCCAACGGGTATTATAAATTTTGAATCAAATCTTAATGATTTAATATTTAATGACTGGATTCCCGCCTCCGCGAGAATGACAAGGGAAGGAAAAATTAAGTAATTAAGTAATTAAAAATTGAATCGAAATTCAAAATTAGTTGAGGGTTTGACATTTATTACTTATTTTATTAGACTTATTGGGTTGGTTAAGGATTCATCGGCCCCTTCGTCTAGTGGTTAGCCCGTCTCGCTTCGCTTGTCGAGGCAGGGACACCAGAATGTCGGGTTCGTCTAGTGGCTAGGACGCCAGGTTCTCATCCTGGTAACACGAGTTCGATTCTCGTACTCGATACAAAATTTTGATGAATCTATTGCTATTATTATTTGAATATGTATTATATTTATTTTCTTGTAAACGAAAATAATAGTAGGACATATATAGGATTTACTGTCGATATAGAAAGAAGAATTGAGGAACGCAGAAAAGGCAAAGTTAAATCAACAAAAAATTTTGGGAGATTTAAAATATACATAATTGATAAGATGAATTCAGTTGAAAAAGCTCGAGAGAAGGAAAAATTTTATAAGTCTCGACTAGGTAGAAAGAAGCTAAAAAATATTTTAGAGAATTGAGATGCGAAAATTTTCAGCGGTTCGACCGCTATAGGCACAGAGGTTAAACCGCTAGAAATTTTGGCCCTTTCGTCTAGTGGTTAGCCCGTCTCGCTTTGCTTGCCGAGGCGGACCCGTCTCGCTTCGCTTGCCGAGGCAGGGACACCAGGTTCTCATCCTGGCAACATGAGTTCGATTCTCGTAGGGGTCACCGTTTTCAACGGAATTTTTAATTTCTAATTTGCCTTGTTAAATAGGGTAAGCCCTAACTTTATCTTTGCTAAAATAATTTAACGGGGTAAATAATTTGTAAATAATTTTAAATATCTAATTTTAAATTTTCAAATGTCTGGATTCCCGCCTCCGCGGGAATGACAAGAAAATTAAAAATTAAGTAATTAGATAATTCAAAATTCATTCAAAATTTTAAATTCAAAATTGTAAATTAAGCGGAGCGTATATGAAAGCTAGAGAGTATTTAATTAATTTTAGAAAAGATTTAGAACCCTTGATGAGGGATTATTTTAAGTGTAAAAAGGAAAATTTTAAAAAAGTGGATCCTTTGGCTGAGGAAGCGGTCAAGATTTTGGAAAAATTTACGATGTCAGGAGGGAAACGAATTCGACCGGCAATGGTTTATTATGGTTTTTTATTGGGGGGTGGTAAAATTGACGAAAGCAATAAGAGAGATGTTTTGTATGCTTCGATGTCGATTGAGTTAATTCATTCTTTTCTTTTGATTCACGATGATATTATTGATCGAGATGACAAAAGGCATGGGGTTGATACTGTTCATGAGTATTATAAAAAAATAGCGGAGAAATTTCTTTCTAAAATTGAACCTGGTCATTTTGGAAATTCGATGGCGATTATCGCGGGTGATTTAGCGGCTTCGATGGCTAACGAAATTTTGTTTGAAGCTAATTTTTCAGCGGAAGTTATCCTGAAAGCTTTGAAGCAATTGCAAAAAGTTGTTTATGTGACAATTCCCGGAGAGATGTTGGATGTCGTGATGGAAGCCAAGGGAACAACAACGGAAGCAGAAATTTTGAGAATGCATGAAGGCAAAACGGCTTTTTATACTTTTGAAGGGCCTTTGCATTTGGGAGCGATTTTGGCGGGGAATAGTTCAGAAAAATTATTGAAAGATATTTCGCAGTATTCTTCAGCGATTGGAAAAGCTTTTCAAATCAGAGATGATGTTTTGGGAATTTTTGGAGATGAAAAAAAGCTAGGAAAACCAGTAGGTTCTGATATAATAGAAGGGAAGCAAACTTTGTTGTTAATAAAAGCCTTGGAGAATGGAAATAAAGAGCAAGTAGCTTTGGTTAAGAGTTTATTGGGCAAAAAAGATTTATCTTCAGCGGAGTTGGAAGATTTTCGAAAAGTAATTATCGAAACAAAAGCTTTGAAGTATTCAGAAGATTTAGCTAATAAATTTTCCAAAGAGGCTTTTGAAATTTTGGAACAAATTGACAGTGAGAGCAAAGAAGGGAAGGAGTTTTTGCTGAAAATTGCTGAATACATTACTGTTAGAAATTATTAAAGGGAACTGTTTTTAATTTTGATTTAAGAGTTCACTTTTTATTATTTAAAAATTGTTTTGCCTTAACTTGGCAACCCGTCTCGCGTCGCTTGCCGAGGCAGGCCCGTCTCGC
>CAZXUS010000027.1:5966-11318 GCA_964643985.1 uncultured Bdellovibrionales bacterium
CCCGTCTCGCGTCGCTTGCCGAGGCAGGCCCGTCTCGCTAAAGTTCGCCGAGGCAGGCAAGACTGTAATTGGAAATAGTTTCAAAATATTTTAAACTAATTATCAGTATTTAAAAAAATGAAGAATATTCCTAATCACGTTGCTATTATTCCGGATGGAAATAGAAGATGGGCCAAGAAGAGAGGTTTGGCACCTTGGGAAGGACATCGAGTGGGAGCGGAGCAAATTGAAAAGTTGAGTAGAGAAGCTTTGAAAGATGGTATAAAATATTTAACTTTTTGGGGCTCTTCAAAAGATAATATTTTAAAAAGACCGTTAGCAGAAAAGCGGGAGTTGCTGAAAATTTATGAAAAGTATTTTAAAAAATTGATTAGTGATCCAGATATTTTTAAAAATAAAACTAAAATTCAAATTATTGGTGATTGGCGGAATCAATTTCCGGCTGGTTTGAAAAAAATTTTAGAAGAGGGGATCGAGAAAACAAAGCATCATTCTAATAATTTTTTGAATTTTATGTTGGCTTATAATGGAGACGATGATATTTTGCACGCAGTGAAGGGGATTAAAAAACGGATTTTAAATGAAAAAGAAGATTTGAAAATAACAGCAGAATTTTTTAAGAACTTTCTTTTGTCGAAAGATTTGCCGGTGGTGGATTTGGTGGTTAGAACTGGAGTGGATAATGATCCTCATAATAGTGCGGGATTTTTGATGTGGCAAACGCAGAATTCTCAACAGTATTTTTCGGATAAGCTTTTCCCTGATTTTGGGGTGGAGAGTTTGAGGGAGGCGGTGGAGGTGTTTGAAGAAAGAGGGAGGAGGATGGGGCGATAGTATGAAAATTTATAATTTGTAATTTATAATTTGTAAACAATTTATAATATTTAATATCTAATTTTTAAACAACTGGATTCTCGCTTTTACAGAGATGACAAAAAAGAAGAAGATTTTGAATTAAATAAAATTATTTATAAATTACAAATTACAAATTAAGTAGTAATATCTAATTTTCAATTTTTAAACAAATGAGCGCTGAAGAGAAAAAACAGTTTAATTATGATCTTGAAGAACGGCTCTGTGTTTTTGTTGAAAATGTCATTGAATTAATGAAAAAATTACCTCAAAATTCAATCAATAATCGAATGATTTCTCAGGTTGTGGCTTCAAGTGGGTTATCAAGTGCTAACTATGGAGAAGCTTGTGAGGCAGAGAGTAGAAAAGATTTTAAACATAAAATATCAATTGTAAATAAAGAACTTCGAGAAACAAAAAATTGGTTAAGATTTTTGGCCAAAGCGAATTCTAAATTTAAAGTAGAATTTAGAAAACTTTAGCAGGAAGCTCATGAATTAAAATTAATTTTTTCAAAGATAAAAAGTTCGTGTAAATAATTGTTTAATTTATAATTTATAATTTGTAAACAATATTAAATTTTAAATATCTAATTTATAAAAAATTTCTGTTTTTATCCAATTGTTTAAAAATTGAAAATTAAATATTATAAATTGTTTATAAATTATAAATTAAAGAGCAATATTTAATTTATATCCAAGGGCACCTCGTAATTTTCAAACAGCTGGATTCCCGTCTCCGCGGGAATGACAAAGATATAAGCAGAAATGATAATTTTTATATAAATATTAATTTAAAAAAATGAAAGATTTGATTATAATTGGAGTGGGGCCGGCGGGATTATCGGCTTCTATTTATACGGCTAGGTATAATCTGGATACTTTGCTTTTGGGTGAAGAGTTGGGCGGGTGTATGAATGAAAGTTATAATATCGAAAATTATCCAGGATTTTCGGCTATTTCTGGTTTCGATTTGGGGCAAAAAATGAAAGAACATAGTGAGAAATTAGGGGGAAAAATAAAACAAGAAAAAGTTTTGAGCATCAAAAAAGTCGGAGAAGGTTTTGTGGTGACGACTTCAGCTGGAGAACATCAGGCTAAGAGGATTTTATTGGCGACGGGGACAGTTTTTCGAAAATTGAACATTTTAGGAGAAGATGAATTTGCGGGCAAAGGAGTTTCTTATTGTGCTACTTGTGATGGACCATTTTTCAAGAAAAAAAGAGTAGCGGTGGTGGGTGGCGGAAATTCAGCTTTGAACGCGGCTTTATTATTATCTCGTTATGCTGATGAAGTGGTGGTATTTTTTCGAGCTAAAAAACCAAGTGCTATTCCTCGTTATATTGAAAGTGCCGAAAAGAAAGCCAATATTGTTTTGGTTCCAGAAACAAATTTAGTTGAAATAAAAGGAGCGCAAAAAGTAGAAAAAATTATTTTAGATAATAAATGGAATGAATCTTTGGAGCATCCTTTTGATGGAATTTTTATTGAAATTGGTTCTCAGCCAGAGGATAGTCTTTTCGAAGGATTAGGCTTGGAGTTAGATAAGTTTGGATTTATAGTGGTCAATCCAGACCAATCCACAAATATCGAAGGTTTATTTGCGGCGGGAGATATTACGACTGGATCTAATGGCTATCGTCAAATTATTACCGCTTGTAGTGAAGGAGCCATTGCGGCGGCGACTGTTAATGATTTGAAACAGAAAGAAGAAGGTTCAAATTAAATAGTTTTTAATATTTATAATTTCCTTGGGTCGAACCCAAGGGAGGATTGAAATGAAAAACTATTGGCAAAAAAAGTTTTTTTTGGTATTCTTAATTAGCGGAACTGTTTTTAATCATCTTTTTTACTGCCCGTCTCGCTGAGGCTTGCCGAGGCGGACAATTTTCCATTTTTGGATAAATTAATTAAAAATTGTCTTGGCTTAGCCATGGCTAATACCTCAAAAATTTTTAAATAATTTATCTTCTGCCTACTAAAGCAAGCGAGACAAGGCAAAATTGATAAATTTTGTTTAAAAATTATGATTAGAAACAATTCCTTAAAGGAGCACGAAACCTTGTTTTCAATTTAGAAATTAATTTTTATTTTTAAAATGTAAACTTGGAAAGCAGTCAGAAAATCTTAATTAATAAACAGTTTAGAAATGAAAATAGTCTTACTAAAGAAGGTTGAGAAGTTGGGAAATGTGGGTGAAATCAAAGATGTTTCAGCGGGGTTTGCAAGTAATTATCTTATTCCTAATAAAATGGCTAAACCAGCTTCTTCTAATGTAGTTAAGGAAGTTGAAAAGCAAGTTGAGAATCGAAAAGTTAAGGAGGACGTTTTAACAAAAGAATTTCGAGATTTAGCTAAAAAGATCGATGGTCAAGAATTTACAATTGAACAAAAAGCTAAGGACGGAAAATTATTTGGTTCAGTCAAGGAAAAAGATATAGTAGAATTAATTTCAAAAAAAGGTTTTAAGATAGAAGAAAAGAATATTTTATTTAAAAATGTTATCAAAGAAATTGGAGAATTTGAAATTGAAATTAAAGTTAAAAATGATATTAAGGCTAAGATAAAATTGATTGTAAATGAAATAAAATAAATACGAAAGGACTTTTTCTGATCACAATAAAGATTGATAGAAAAGAGTTCTATAAAATGACAAGGGGGCCATTATTTTTTAACTTGTAATTAAAACAAAAATATGTCGAAGCAAAATCCTAAATATATATTTGTTTTTGGGGGAGTAATGTCCGGAATCGGAAAGGGGATTTCTGCTTCGTCTATCGCTAAAATTATTCAGGCTCATAATTACACCGTGACGTCTATAAAAATTGACCCTTATGTAAATGTTGATGCTGGAACGATGAACCCCACTGAGCACGGTGAGGTTTTTGTTTTAGCGGATGGTTTGGAGACTGATCAAGATATGGGAAATTATGAAAGATTTTTGAACATCAAACTTCCCGGAAGTAATTATATGACTACAGGAAGTGTTTATTGGAAGGTTATTAATAATGAAAGAAATTTAAAATATAAAGGGAAGTGTGTCCAAATTATTCCTCACGTGACAGATGAAGTTCTTCGAACAATTAAAAAAGCGCCTATTAAAAATAAAGCGGATGTAGTAATAATCGAAGTCGGCGGAACAACTGGCGATTATGAAAATGTTTTATTTACCGAAGCGGCGCGACAGTTAAAATTAACCAATCCTGACGATGTTTTGTTCGTGATGATTACTTATGTCCCTTATCCAAAAATGATTGGGGAAATGAAAACTAAGCCGACTCAGCAAGCAGCTAGGTCTTTGAACGAAGCGGGAGTACAACCTGACATTATTATTGCTAGAAGTGAGAAGGAAATAGACAAAAAAAGGAAAGAAAAAATCGCGTTGTTTTGTAATATCAGAGAAGAGTCCGTTATATCTGCTCCGGATTCTGACTCTATTTATGAAGTGCCTTTGAATTTTGAGAAAGATGGTCTGAGCTCAACGATTTTGAAAAAACTTAGTTTAGAAAATGGCGGAGAGGGGGATTTGACTGATTGGAAGAAAATGTTTGAAAAAACGAAAAATGCTAAAGAAGAAATTAAAATAGGTTTAGTTGGAAAATATTTTGGGACAGGTGATTGCGTTTTGTCTGATTCTTACATTTCTGTTATTGAAGCCTTGAAACACGCTTCTTATAATCAAGACCGAAAACCGGTTATTGATTGGATTAACGCTGAGAAATTTGAAGATAGTGAAGCTAATTTGAAAGACTTGGATAAGTATGATGCTTTAATAGTTCCCGGTGGATTTGGTAGCCGAGGAATAGAAGGGAAGATAAATGTCATTAAGTATGCTCGAGAGAATAAAATTCCTTACCTTGGTTTGTGTTATGGAATGCAATTGATGGTGATTGAATATGCTCGAAATGTGGTTGGTCTGAGAGACTCTAATACGGCCGAAATAAATCCAGAAGCAGAACATTTAGTGGTGGATTTAATGCCAGAGCAAAAAGAAAAAATGGAAAATAGTGACTATGGGGCAACAATGAGATTAGGGGAATATCCATGTCAGATTAAGGACGGAACAATGGCTTTTGATGCTTACAAAAAAGAGAATGTAGATGAGCGACATCGACATCGATATGAAGTCAATCCTGAATATATTGGGCAAATCGAAACAGCTGGAATGATTTTTTCTGGTCAATCACCGGATGGGAAATTAATGGAAATAGCAGAATTGCCAAAATCAGAACATCCGTTTATGTTGGGAAGTCAATTCCATCCGGAATTTACCTCTAGTCCGCTTTTCCCGAACCCTTTATTTTCTGCTTTGATTGAAGCTGTTATCGAAAATGAAAAAAACAAAATTTAATATTAAAAGGACTATTTCAAAATAGTCCTTTTAAAAAAGCAATACCATTTCTAACTAACCACTACTCACCCAAGTCTTGAAAATTTGGACTGCCCGTCTCGCTGAGGCTTGCCGAGGCGGACCCGTCTCGCGTCGCTTGCCGAGGCGGAC
>CAZXUS010000028.1:0-10706 GCA_964643985.1 uncultured Bdellovibrionales bacterium
AGTAATTGAAACAGGAATACCAGGAATAAGTAAAGAAAATTCTGAGATTATTATAAAATACTTAACAGATATGGAATGTGGACTAAATATTTCTACAACAAACAAAAAAGGGGCAAGAAGCTATATAAGATTAAATTCATTAAAACAAAGATTAATTTTTATTTCTAAACAATTGGATGAAAGATATAATATGACTAATCTTATTAAAATAACAGAAATTCAACTACACAACTACTTTTCTGAAATGAGAAATGGAAATATCAAGAAACAAAATGGATCTGAGTATAAATCAGTTGCAGATCCTGTAAAAACTTTCAAGGCATTTTGGCATTGGCATCAGAAAGTTAATCGGAAGCAAAAAATTGAGATAGATGATATAACAATTGATTTAGATACTAGTAAAACAAAACCTGAATGGGTATATTTAGATGAAAATCAGATAAAGAAACTTTACAATAATGCAAAATATGAATATAAAGTTTTAATAATGTTTTTATTTGATACGGGGATAAGATCTCCTACAGAATTAATTAATATAAAAGTATCAGATTTAATTAATAATTTTAAAGAGCTTAATATTCAAGAAGAAATCAGCAAAACTTTTGGTAGAAGAATAAAACTTATGCTTTGCTCAGAAATTTTAAAAGAATATATCCAAATAAAGAACT
Source organism: uncultured Bdellovibrionales bacterium (assembly GCA_964643985.1). Classification (GTDB taxonomy): domain Bacteria; phylum Patescibacteriota; class Minisyncoccia; order Moranbacterales; family DUUL01; genus UBA2773. The sequence continues at coordinate 669 of CAZXUS010000028.1, forward strand.
TGAAAGAGGAAGATTATTTATTTCCAATAAACCCTCCTTCAGTAAATCAATATTTTAAGAGATTAGCAAAAAGAATTTTTGGTGATAAAAAAAGTCTTGCTGGACAAAAATTTAGTGAATTAACACTATATGATTTTAGGCATATAAGTTGTTGTTATTGGCTTCCTCGTTATAAAAGTGAATCAGCTTTAAAATTTAGATTTGGATGGAAAAAATCAGACAAGATCCATTATTATAGTGAAATGCTAGGAATGCGAGATACAATTCAGGAAGAGGATATGTTAGTTGATATTACTAAAACAGAACTGGAAAAACGATTAGGCAAAACAGAAAAGGAGAATGATATGCTGAAAGATGAAATGAAAGCATTAAGAGAACAAAGTGAAAAAATAATGGAATTAGTGAAAAATGCCTTTGGGCAGATGAATATTTTTAAAATAACACCAGAAATTATTAATTGAATTCCTTAATTTTTTATCCTTTTTTTAGTCAATTCAAACCATTTTTTCTCCAATTCAATTCCAATAAACTTCCTATTAGTAATACTTGCACTCTTACAAATAGCACCACTACCTGAAAAAGGATCAAGAATTAATTGTCCTTTTTGTGAGCTATGCTCAATTATTTTTTGGATTAAATCCATCGGTTTTTCATGAGGATGATTTTTTTTATTATGGTTAATATGACTTGCATTTTGAACATCTGAAAAATTGGTTAAGTGATATTTGGGTTTTCCTTTTTCTAATACTAAAATTAATTCATATTGATGTCGAAATGCCCAACCTAGTCCAAAATTATGTTTTTTCCAAACAATTAAATGTCTTATCTTAAATTTAGTATATCTTAAAATAAATTCTGTTAAAAAAGGATAATGTTTCCAATTTGTAAATAAATAAAGTGATTTATTTCTTCTAAGAACCCTATAACATTCAATTAATGCTTGGCAATTAATAAGGGGAGTTTGATTATTTTTAATTGTTTTATTATTCCAACCATAAGCTATATTATCTCCATAAGGAGGATCTGTTATGATTAAATCAATGGAATTATTAGGAAACCTTTTCATAATTTTGATGCAATCTCCATGAAAAATTTTATTTGTTTCAAGTTTATGTTCCATTTTTGTTTAAAACTCTTTCTAACATTAATTCAATTTTATCTAATTGTAAATTTTTTAGAAGTTTTAATCGGCAAAGCTCTGAAACACTAATTGATCTTTTTTTTGCTTCTAATTTCAAATAAGTAAGAAAACTAGTTTCAAGAGTTATATGTAGATGGGCATTTTTTCCCATTTTGTATATCCTCCAAAATTTTTCTAAGAATTTTATTTAGTTTATTTAATTGATAAATTATTTTTTCATTATAATCGCGTAATGCTTCTTCTTGCATAATAAACAAATTTAATTTAGATTTAAAAAAAGTAAGAGAAAAATAATCCCTTTTTTTAGTTCCCTTTTTTTTCTCCGAGTTCCTTTATAATCATCTAATTTTTTCGGAATATGAAAAAATGTTTAATTTGTAAAAAAGAATTAAAAAATACAAAAGATAAAATATGCCCCACATGCAAAGAATTTTTAAAATGGAAACATAAGGAAAAATTTCTAAAGCACATAAAAAAATTAAAAAAATATTTTTCTAAAAATTCAAACTCAATTAAATTTGGAGCAAATAGATGAAAAGCAAAATTTTAGCTTTCTTTGGTATAACCTTTTTCCTGTTTTTAATTGCTTTGCAGTTTGTAATTGCCACAGATTTTAACCAAGATATCTCTAACGAAGATAAAGAGGTTTTCGATGAAATTCTAAAACCAGTAATGAAAATTTACAATCTTATTAAGTATTCTGCAACAGTTCTTGCAGTAATTGTTCTTTTGTTTGCTGGATTAACTTATATGACTACTGGAAGTAATCCCGCAAAAAGAGAGCAAGCAAAAAATATGGTTATGTATGTGGTAATTGGACTAATAGTGATTTGGATTGCACCACTGATGGTTAACTTTATTGTTAGCTAAAATGAAAAAATTAATACTTTTTATAACAACTTTAATTTTAATCCCATTAGTTAAGGCAGAAGAATGCGGTCTTTTAAACTTAGCAAGTTGTATCCCTGAAAAAATATATTCATTTATCCTTGAAATGATGAATGCATCAATATATCCTTTGCTTAGTTTGACCCAATCTCTTTTAACAGAACCTGTTAAGATTAGCTTATTTAGTTCTTTATGGGCAATAATTCTTTATGTTATCTCTTTATTTTATGGGATTCTTATGCTCTATTCAGGATTTAACTTTATGTTTTCAGGTTATGATGCTATAAAAAGAGCTAAGGCAAAAGAATGGTTTATGAATATTTTTATAATGATTATTTTAATTCAAGCGTCATATTTTCTTTATGAATTAATTTTAAATGTTGAAAGATTGCTTACTTCTGGAGTAATTAATTTAATTGAAGATAATTTTTTTATGATTACAGCAGATAATAAAGTAAATCTTGGACTTCAATTCTTTTTTATAATTTTTTATGCTGGAACATTGTTAATTACAGTTCTATTTCTAACAATTAGGTATATTGTTGTTATAATTGGGATTGTTTTTTTACCAATTGGAATATTTTGTTATTTTATTCCACCATTAAGTACTTATGGGAAATTAATTCTTAATTTTTTAGGCGTTTGCATTTTTATCACTTTTTTTGATGCATTAATTTTCCTCGTTTGTTCTCAATTAGTTCAGATAAATTTATTTGAGAATTTTAAAATTCTTGTAATGATCTCTGCATTTAGTCTAGCTAATTTTTTAATGTTTTTTTTAATGCTTTTTTCTGCAATTAAATCAGCAATAAAAACAACAGAAAAAACTACAGGTACTATTGTTGCAGTTGCTAAATATTTTGCTTAAAATGGCATATCAAATTCCTCAGCAATTAGTATATAAAGAGAAAATAATGTTTGGATTAACATTTAAGCAATTATTATATGCATTTTTATTTGGATTAATATCTTTAATCATTTTTCGAAAAATAGAAAATATAACTTTTGGAGTAATATTTGCAAGTATCCCTTCAGTTATTGGATTGGGATTTATATTTTTCAATCTTGAAGAAAAAATCAGAGACTATTATTTTTATTTAAAATTAAGAGAGTTAAAATCGGAAGATATAAAGTTAAAAAAGTTTTTTGGAATAAAAGATATTAAGGATAATTTTATTATTAATTCAAAAGATAAAAAAATCGCAATACTAAAAGTAAGCACAATTAATTTTAGTATAAAACCTACTAAAGAAAAAGAAGCGATTATAAAATCTTTTCAAAAATTTCTTAATTCTTTAGACTTTCCAACCCAAATTTTAATGAATACAGAAAGCATAAAGCTTGAAGATTATTTGAATTCTTTAAAATCTAGAATTAATCAGGATCAATTTAAAGAGTTATTTGGAAAATACCAAGATCACCTAAAACAGACAATTAAAACTAGTAAAATAATGAATAGGATTTTTTATCTTATTATTCCAGAAGAAACAGATATTGAAATTCAAACAAGGATTTGTTTAGACAGATTAGCTTGTTTAAACTTAAAATCCAGTAGATTAAAAACAAATGAAATAAAAAATCTTTTTAGAGATTTTTTTAAAAGCGAAAAGAATATCTTTCCAGAGTATATTAATAATCATCCAGATTATTTAGAATTAAACAACCAATATAATAGAATTGTTTGTGCATCTGGTTATCCAAGATATGTGGAATCTGGATTCCTTGATAGAATTATTAGTTCTCTTGGAGATTTTGATTTAAGTATGCATCTTAAGCCATATCCAATTGAAGGAATGCTTATTGGATTAAATAAAGAATTGCAAAAGCAAAGAGCAGATCTTTATTCAATGCAAATTAAAGGGATAATAAATCCCTCATTAGAAATACAATATAAAGATACTCGAGGAACTTTAGAAGATTTACAAAAAGGAAAAGAAAGGTTGTTTAATGTTAGCTTTTATGTTAATTGTAAAGCAAATTCATTAAAGGAGTTAAATTTATTAACAAAAAAAGTAGAATCTGAATTAAATAGTTTAATGATCCTTCCAGAAATTCCTATTTTTAAAATGCTTCAAGGATTAAAATCTGTGGCTCCATTAGGAATTGATCAGCTCAATTATAACAGGAATATAACAACAAATGCACTTTCTGCTTTCTTTCCATTTACAAGTCAGTTTTTAGAATCAGATAATACTGGAATTTGGTTAGGATTAAATAAAAATAATATACCAATAATAAAAGATATATTCAATTTATCAAATCCTAACGGTCTTGTTTTGGCTCAATCAGGAGGAGGAAAATCTTATTTTTGTAAGTTATTAATTACAAGATACTTGCTTAATGGAACTAAAGTTATGATAATCGATCCACAAGGAGAATACAAAAGCATTGTGTCGCATTTTAAAGGGCAGACAATCGATCTTTCTAAGGATTCTAGAACAATTATTAATCCATTAGATTTAATGGGGCATGATTATACTGAAAAAAGGCTTTCTCTAATAGATTTAATGAAAATTATGTTAGGAGATTTATCAGATATTCAAAGGGCATTTTTAGATAAGGCACTAACAAAAACTTATGAGTTAAAAGGGATTAATAATAATCCAGATACATGGGATAATGAACCCCCTATTTTAGAAGATTTGCTCAATTCTCTTAAAAGTATGGAAAAGAAAGCTACAAAATTAGAAAAAACAACACTAAATAGTTTATCAAATCGATTAGATATGTATGTAACAGGTGTATTCAGTTTTTTCAATAAAAAAACAAATATTAATTTTAACAATAATCTTGTGTCTTTCGATATTGGAAAAATGCCCTCTCAAATTAAACCTGCAGTTATGTTTTTAGTTTTAGATTATATTTATATGAAAATGAAATCTAATTTAGATAGAAAAATCCTTTTGATTGATGAATCCTGGTCTCTACTTTCAAGAACTGAAGAAGCAGGATATATCTTTGAGATTGTCAAAACTTGCAGAAAATTTAATTTAGGATTATTATTAATCAATCAAGAAGTTGAAGGGCTTTTGGATTCTAAAGCAGGAAAGTCTGTTCTTGCAAACTCTTCTTATACAATTTTAATGAGGCAAAAACCCGCAGTAATTGATAATATTTGTAAAACATTTAATCTAAGTGATCATGAAAGAACTCTTCTTTTAACTGCAGGTATTGGAGAAGGACTTTTAATAATGGAAGATGATCATTCTGAAATAAAAGTTATTTCATCTCCAGAGGAACATAAATTAATTACAACAAATCCTGATGAATTAAATAAAATTAACAAAAAGATTACAGAAAAATCCAATTGCAGAAATATTGAAATAAATATTGATGAAAATCAAAGATTTTTTAGAAAAAGTAAGCTAAATTCTGATGAAATAAAGTTTTTATTAGGCAAAGGATATAAGATTGCAAGATATAAACGCTTGGCTTCAAATACAAAAGAAGAATTCTTATTAAAAGCAAGACATAACGAATCTTTAACACATTTATTTACTATTTATGATACTGCAAATTATTTAGAAAGTAAGGGTATTAATGTTAAAAAATATACTACAAAAAAACCAGATCTTGTTTTTAAAATTGGTAAAAAGAAATATGCAATTGAGGTAGAAACTGGGTCTGTTTTAAGCAAGATTAGCAGGATGGAAGAAAAAGTAAAATTGTTAAATAAAAATTATGATGAATGGTTTTTTATTGTAACTAATAGAAATAAGCTCAAAAATTATAAAGAATTTGGTGACTCTATTGATTTGAGATATTTAAAATATAAATTAGCAAATCTACGGGGACAAAAGGAAAAGAGTCACTCGGCATAATACAATTGTGTTGTGGGGATGACTGGATAAGAAATGGAATAATTAAATTTAAGGATATTTAACCTAAGTTATGTGCTAACTTCAGTATTAAGAAGGAAGATTGTTGGAAGCTGTTAAAAGATTTTGAAAAGGAAAGAAAAATTAAATTTGTTAAAGGGTATGGTATTAAGATTAAAACAAAATATTAATCAGTTAAAGAATCTGCTTTTGTTATTTTCTATTTTATTAATTCCATTTTTATTGATTATTGCTCCGTGAGAGTTTAAGTGAATTAATTTATCTTTATATAAATTTTTTAAATAAGTAGGAATATAAGAAGGAGTTTTTGGTTTTAAGAGATTATTCAGTTCTTTTACAGACAATCTTTTGGGAAACTGATATAAAATTAATAATAATTCTTCACTAAATTTTAATCCTTTTTTTAAAATCATTACCTCTCCATCTTCAAATTTTTCTAATGTAGGGATTCTTCTTTCCATTATAGAATTAGTTAAGGAAATTGCCTCATCAACATCTTTGGTGTAATAAAGAAAAATAAATTGTGAAAAAATCCAATTACATGCAGTCATTACGAACTCTGCGTCAATTAAATCAGCATTATTTAATTTAATATGTACAACTCTTTTTTTATTTCTGATAGAATAAATAGAATCCAAAACATTAGGGATTAATAAAAATAGGAGCTCTTCTTTTGCTGAATTTTTTGGAATATTTAATAACCGATTATATAAAGTTTTAAATTTTATATTATTCAAATTTATGTCTACTTTAGGATTAGATATTTTTTCTAAGCAAGCTATGATTATTTCAGAAAATCTTGCTGAGTGAGTAATTGTTTTATTAATATCCCCTAACCAATGAGCAGATTTTATTTTTTCAAACTCATAAAATAATTCTTTAACCAATTCAGGAGAAATTGCTTTTTCTAATTCCTCCTTTAATCCTATAGAATTCATTCTTCTTCATCAAGAACTTTCTTTAATCTTTCAATTGATTCTACTTGTCCAAACTGATTCAATTCCATAGCAATTTTTGGTTTTCTTGAAAAATAAAGTTCATAATATTTATTTCCATCTAATAAATCCAGTCTATCATAAGAAATGTTGTTGTGTTTTAATAAAGTTTTTCCATTAAAAGAATCAACTTGATATATTTTTTTTAATATCACTCCAAGCAACATTAAACTTTTTATCTGTTGAATCTTCCTTACCTTTTCTTTTGGTTTTTTTAACAATCTTAAATTATCTATTTGAAAGTCAAATGTCAATTTTAGTTTTTCTTCATCAATCTCGTTTTCTTTTGAAAAATCTGTGATATTCTTTTGTAAATCTTCATAATTTATTTTTATAGGTTTTGCTCTTTCTAATCTTATTCTATGTTTAAATTCTATCTTAAAATTTGAAGTATGATTAATTATATCTTTAATTAGAATTATCCCTTCTCTAAATCCCATATCAGTTAAAATATATGAAGTATCTGTACTACCTATTGCTCCTCTTTTATGTATTATAAGTGTTAAAAAACCTTTCAAAGCAGTGGTCAATGCTGTAAGATTAGGTGCTCCTGATTGTTGAAGCATTCTTCTAATCAGTGAAGAATTTATCTCATCTTCGTTAGTCAGTAATTTATAAGCGGTCATTAATAATAAGGTAGATTTTACATTGCTTTCTGCATAAGTAACTCCCTTAAATTTTCTTAGAAGAATGATATGCCCCTTATTTAAATTATAAACTGAATGAAGGTCAGTTTTGCTTAAATCTTGTTCTTCTAATCTTTTTTCAAAAGACTTATCTTGTTCATCAAGATAATTAATCTCTTTCTTTGGTTTAACAGGTTTTCTTTGAAGTTTATTTTTTTTAGGTCTTCCTAATTTCTTTTTTGTATCTGTCTTTGGAAGGGTGTATTTTTCATTAATACTATCTAATAAACTGTTTATTTCATAGTATTTTAGAGTATAAGAATTGTCTATTTGTTCAACTATTTTTTTTCTTACAAGTTCTCCAAGAAGTCCAGAAAGAGTTGTTTGAGCAACACCTATATCTTCACTGATTTTTCTTGAAGTAATTTGTTCATCTTTATTTAACTCAAGCTCTTTAGAAAAATAAATTCCAATCAAATAAAGTATTATATTTTCTAAAATTGTAAAGTCAAAATCTGGAGAAATAATCACCTTTCCGCTTTTGCTCTCTATTTTTATAAATTTTTTTGATTTTTCAACTAATTCTCTTCGTTCTTCTAATGTGGGTTCCTCACTAACCAAGAGGTCTTTCAATATACTGAGTTTATCTTCAACCATTTTTATTAAATAATTTATCATATTCAAAAATACTTTTTATTTATAAATTTATCTGTTTTTCAAGCATATATTTCTAATCTATCACAGAGGTAATTAAAAAATGAAGTTTTTTATTTTTATAATAATAAATTATCCTCATCTTAAACAAAAGGAAGTTTATGAAACAAAATCTTTTAAATTAAGTGAAGAAAAAAAAGAAGATTAACTCGCAAGAAAACATTAAAAACTTATCTTTTGTTAGATTAATATGGCAAAGAAAAAACAAGTAAAATCCAAGTATTATACAAAAACCAAGCTAGTGCTGTCAGATAGCGAATTAAGGGACATCACTAATAATTTAAAAAAAGGAATCCCCTTGGATGATAAATATAGATTTTTATTGTTTGGGGATAAAAGAGAAGTAGAATTAATTTGGAATGGAAAATCTGGTGAAGTCTCAAATGTTGTGCTCCCGTTTCAGACAATTGAGCAAGTAGATGAGCCAAGAAAAGAAAATTCTGGCGAAGAAAAACAAGTAACATTATTTGATATTGATGAAAGTGGGAGACAAATTGGAGGATGGGTAAACAAACTTATTTGGGGAGATAATAAATTAATACTTTCAAGTTTGAAAAACGGCCCTTTAAGAGAGGAAATAGAAAAACAAGGAGGGATTAAATTAATTTATATTGACCCTCCTTTTGATGTTGGTGCTGATTTTTCTATGAAGATTAATATAGGAGATGATGAATTTACAAAACAACCAAATGTTTTAGAAGAATTAGCTTACAGAGACACTTGGGGAAAAGGTGCAGATAGTTTTATTGCAATGATGTATGAACGTTTAATGTTAATGAGAGACTTGCTCGCTCCGGAAGGGAGTATTTATGTTCATTGTGATTATCGTGTAGCAGGCTATATGAGAATGATTCTAGACGAAATATTTGGAAAAGATAAATTTACTAACGAAATTATTTGGCAAAAATGCAACTCTAAAAATTTTACCCAACAAAATTATAGCAACATCCATGACACTATCTTTTTCTACAAAAAATCTTTTGATGGAGAGTTTAATCCAGAATTTATCCCTTTAAATCCAGATTATGTCAAAAAAAGCTATAGGCACATAGAAAAAGATGGGAGACTTTATCGTATACTACCTTTACATGCTCCGGGGGAAAGTAAAGGGATAACTGGGCAACCTTGGAAAGGAATGAAACCTCTTTCGGGAAATCATTGGAGATTTATTTCAGAAACATTAGATAAAATGGATAAAAATGGATTAATTGTTATTAGTAAAAATGGGGTTCCAGGATATAAGAAATATTTAGAAGATTCTGAAGGGAGCAGGCCTAGTACAATATGGTCTGATATTAAACAGCTCCCACCATCCCAAAATACCGATTACCCAACCCAAAAACCAGAAAAATTAATTGATAGAATAATAAAGGCCTCATCAAATGAAGGGGATCTAATTTGCGATTTCTTTTGTGGATCTGGAACAACTCTCGCTGTTGCTGAAAAATTAGGGAGAAAATGGATAGGTTCTGATTTAGGAAAATTTTCAATTCATACAACAAGAAAAAGAATGATTAATTCTCAAAGAGAATTAAAAAAAGAGAGGAAAGATTTTAGAGCATTTGAAATATTAAATTTGGGAAGATATGAAAGACAACATTATGTTGGAGTTAATCCAAATTTAAGGAACGAGGAAAAACAAAAACAATTAGCAAAAAAAGAAGCTGATTTTGTTAAGTTAATACTTCACGCATATAGATCTGAAAAAGTTACTGGCTACAAAACATTTTCTGGAAAGAAATTAAGTAGATTAGTTGCAGTTGGTCCTATAAATCTCCCGGTTGGAAGATTATTTGTTGAAGAATGTATTGAGGAAGCAATTAAAAATAAAATAA
>CAZXUS010000029.1:0-9827 GCA_964643985.1 uncultured Bdellovibrionales bacterium
AAAAAACTTTATGAAAAAAAACCTAATAGTAGCTAATTTTAAAATGAAATTAGCCAGTAAAACTGAAATAGAGAATTGGTTGAGAAATTTTGAAAAAGCTTCTAAAAATTTTTCTTCTTCAGAAATAGAAACTGTTTTATGTCCCCCGAACATTTTTTTGGGAAATTTTTCGGAAATAATAAAGAAAGAAGAGTTTTCTTTAGGAGCTCAGAATTGTTTTTGGGAAGACAAGGGAGCCTATACTGGAGAAGTCAGTCCTAAAATGTTAACTTCAATGGACACCAAATATGTTATTTTAGGTCACAGTGAACGACGAAAATATTTCAATGAACAAGATTCAGAAATTGCTCAAAAAACAGAAAAAGCTTTGAAAAATAGGTTGAACCCAATAATTTGTATCGGAGAAAATTTGGAAGAAAAAAGACAAGATTTAACGATGCAAATAGTTTTAAAACAACTCAAAAGTATTCTGGAAAATGTTGGACGAGGTAATATCGAAAAAACAATTTTATGCTATGAGCCAGTTTGGGCTATTAGTGATAATGATTCTGGACAGATGCCAACTTCAAACGAAATTATGGAAGCCAGACTTTTGATTAAAAAATTTCTCGTGGATAAATATGGACGAACAACAGCGGATCGAGTTAGAATAATCTATGGGGGTAGTGTTGATAGTCTGAATGTTAAGGAAATTTGTATTGAAACGGGGATGGTGGGAGCGTTGGTGGGGAGTGCGGCGACCAAACCTTATGAGTTCATTAAAATAATCGAAGCATTTGCCGAATAGAGTGGGATTTTAAATTCGGCCCATTTCTTTGTCAGATTCTGCGTTTCTCGCTCGATGTACCAGTTAGTACCTCTCGTTCACTGCTCGAATCTTCCTCGAAATGACCTCGAATTTTCAAATTCAAGTGTATTCTAGAATTAAACTGCATTCAAATTTTTTAATCTCAGTATATTTCAGAATTGAATGGCACTCAAATTCAAAAATCCCGAAGTCCTTCTTTGACAAGAGGGAATTGTCAAGAATGTTTTAGCTGGGGCGAAGCTCCCCCTTGGTAAAGGGGGAATCAAAGGGGGTTTTAAAGACTTTAAAAATTTTAAAATAAATTATGAAAAAAATAAAAGAAAATTTTAAAATAATTTTTTAAATAATAAGAAAAAAAATGAAAAGTAAAACATTGGAAATTTTGCACAAGGCGATGAAAGATAAAAAGGCGGTGGGAGCTTTTAATACTTCTAATATGGAGGTGACTCAAGCGATTATAATGGCTGCCAACGAATTAAAAAAGCCTTGTATTATTCAGTCGACTTTTTCAACAGTAGAATATACTTTTGAAACTATCGGAGAATTGGTTCATTCAAATATCAAAAAATTAGGCAAGGATACCAATATTGGATTTCACTTGGATCATGGACATCGATTACATGATATAGTTAAAGCAATTGATTTGGGAATGGATTCTGTTATGATTGATGCTTCTAGAGCGCTTTTGGAAGACAATATTGATATTACCAAAAAAGTAGTTGAATATGCTCATTCAAAAGGAGTTGCCGTTCAAGCGGAACTTGGAAAAGTTCCTTATTTAGGAAAAGAAAAATTAGATATTAATTGGGAAGAAATTATGACTGATCCCGATGAAGCCAAAAGATTAGTTGACGAAACTGGAGTGGATGCCTTGGCCATTGCCATTGGAAATGCTCACGGATTTTTTCGAGAAAAAAGCGAACCAGATTGGGCGAGGCTAGAAGCTATAAATGCTAAATTACCAAATACTCCGTTAATTTTACATGGAGCTTCGGATTGGGAAGGAGAAAAAGTCAAAAAAGCGATTGCTCTTGGAATAAATGCTTTCAATATTGATACTGACACTCGAACTGCTTTTTGTTCAGCACTTTGTAGGGCGGCTAATGATAAACATTGCGAAGTGACGGATCCCCGAAAAATTCTAAGTATTGCCCGAGCTGATGTCCAAAAAGTAGTTAAACAAAAAATTGAAATGTTTTTGGGTAAATAAATTATATTTAGATTAATAATATTGACTAACGCCTTTATATAAGGTAAAATTGTTTGTATTGTTAATTATTCGATGGATTTTTAAAATATTTAATTGTGGGAGGTGTTGCTTGTTCTAATCGATTCAAAACAAACCAATTCCGTCTTACCACTAAATTATGAAAAAAAGTAAGAATCAGAAAAAAGCCTTGGAAGCTTTTGATTTGCAAAAAGTTTATTCCATTGAGGAAGCTTTGGATATTTTAGAAAAATTTCCTAAAGCTAAATTTGATGAAACCGTTGAAGTTCACGTTAAGACTGAAATTAATTCTAAAAAAACTGATCAACAAATTAGAACAACTGTTAGCTTGCCGAACGGAAGTGGTAAAAAAACCATGGTAGTTGCTTTTACTGAGAGTAGCCAAGCTGAAGCCAAAAAAGCCGGAGCTGATTTAGTGGGTGGAGAAGAACTGATTGCTAAAATTATTAAAGATAAAGATATTATAGCAGATGTAGCAGTAGCCACGCCAGATATGATGCCAAAATTAGCTGGAATTGCTAAAATTCTTGGACCAAAAGGTTTGATGCCAAATGCAAAATCTCAAACTGTTAGTCCTCAAATCGGAAAAACTATTGAAGAAATCAAAAAAGGAAAAGCTAGTTTCAAAAATGACAATGGAAGCAACATTCATTTAGCGATTGGAAAAAGATCTTTTGATAAAAAAGCCCTTCAGGAAAATTTTGAAGAATTCAAAAAAGTGCTTCACGCCAATAAACCAGAAGCCATTAAAAAAGCTTTTATTAAAAATATTTCCATTTCTGCTACTATGACCCCAGGAATTAAAATTCAACTTTAATCCGAGACAGAGCTTCTCATTTGGCCCACTTCTTCGTTGAAATTTCCGCTTTTCGCTCGACGTATCATTAAATACGTCTTGCTCAATGCTCAATTTCGCCTCGAATTGAACTCAAACGAAAAACTCTGAACCTATCGTTATGCCAGAATTTATTTAGAGGATGGAAATCAAAAAATAGCTTAAATCAATTTAAAAAACTTTTAAACTTTAAAAACTTTATAAACTTTTAACTTAACAAAATGTCTCAAGATACCCTCATAAAACTTCAATGCAAAGAGTGTAAGGAAATCAACTACTATTCTCATAAGAATGTTAAAAAAATTCAAGTGAAATTAGAGATTAAAAAACATTGTCCTCGTTGTAAGAAGCATACTGTCCACTTAGAAAAAAAGAAAAAATAGATGGTTGAGAATTGTATGTTTGGTTCACTTCTTTGTTGAAATTTCCGCTTTTCGCTCGACGTATCATTCAATACGTCTTACTCAATGCTCAATTTCGCCTTGAATTGAACTCAAACCTACAATCCTTGATTTAAGATTGCATGTTTGATATATTTTTTTCTTTGCTTAGCCGAAGTCTTGACGAAGGTGGGTTGGGTTTTCCGCCATTCGCTCGATGTACCAGTCAGTACATCTCGCTCGGTGCTCAAATCCGCCTCAAACTGCACTCAAAAAATTAAACCTTTTAGTCTTGGATTAGTTGAATTAAATTTAAATCTACAATCCTTGATTTAAGCTCGCATTATTTGCGAGTTTTTATTTTGGAAATCATCGGCGATTAGTTAATAATTATCTTTGTTGGGTTATTTCGATGATTGGTTGCTGGTGATCGATGACATTTTTATGTTGATAATCTTTGTTAGGTGTGGAATAATAGTATTAAAATGATTTGTATTAACATAAAATTATGTCTAAAGATATTTTAGAGAAAATAAAAATTGATTTTGAAAATGGTCTTCAAATGGCGGGAGGAAATTTAGAAAAATTGGAAATGCTTAGGATTAAATTTTTAAGTCGAAAAAGTGAGCTTAATCAATTATTGAAAGGAATTAAAGATTTAAGCCCAGAAGAAAAAAAAGAATTTGGACCCTTGGCTAATCAAACTAGAAAAGCGATGGATACTCAGTTGACAGATTTAATTGAAGAAATTCAACAAAAAAAAGACTTAGAAAAAGATTGGATTGATGTCACAGCTCCCGGAAAAAAAGAACGATTAGGACATCTTAATCTATTGTCAAAAACTCAACGAGAAATTGAAAATATTTTTACTTCAATGAGTTTCGAAATTGCTGATGGACCAGAAATCGAAAATGAATGGTATAATTTTGACGCTTTAAATATTCCTAAAAATCATCCAGCTCGAGATCTTTGGGATACTTTTTGGATGAAAAATAAAAATAAAAAAGGAGAAAAATTATTGCTGAGAACACATACGTCTAATTCTCAGATTCACTATATGGAAAATAATAAACCGCCTTTTCAGGTGGTTGTTCCTGGTCGAGCTTATCGCTACGAAGCCACTGACGCTAATCATGAACATTCTTTTTGTCAATTTGAAGCTTTGGTAGTTGGGGATACTGTGAATGTAGCCAATTTCAAAAGCATTGCTCAGGAATTTTTCAGTGCTTTTTTTGGTGAAAAAATTGAAATTAGATTAAGACCCAGTTATTTTCCTTTTACCGAACCAAGTTTTGAGTTTGACATTTCCTGTAAAGTTTGTCAGGGAAAAGGTTGTTCAACTTGTTCTAACACGGGTTGGTTGGAAATGGGTGGTTGCGGAATGGTTAATCAAAGAGTTTTTGAAGCGGTTGGTTATGAAAAAAATCGTTATCAAGGTTTTGCTTGGGGATTTGGAATCGAAAGATTAGCGATGATGAAACACAAGGTTGATGATATCCGACATTTTAGAAGCGGAGATCTGAGGTTTATCAAGCAATTTTAATGAGAGAAAAAATCTTTCTAAATTAGTTTATACAGAAAATATGAAGTCATCAGTAATTGGTAATCAGTCATTATCGTTACGGAGATTTTGATGACTGATGACTAGCGATCGATAACGTATTTAAACTTTGTTTACAATTTTTTATTTAAAACATATTTAAAAAGTAATTTATAATAACTATGAGGTTTTCATATAATTGGCTAAAGGAGCTTTCAAAAACTAACAAAAATTCAAAAGAATTAATTGACTTGGTAATGTTAAGAGGTTTTGAATTGGAAGAACAAATTGACTTAGCTTCTAATTTCAAAAATTTTGTAGTAGGAGAAGTTAAGGAGGTTAAAAAACATTCAGATGCGGATCGCTTGAATATTGTTCAAGTTGATTTAGGCGAGTACGGAGAGCAAGTTCAAATTGTTTGTGGTGCGCCAAATGTGGCAGTTGGGCAAAAAGTACCAGTGGCAATGTCTGGAGCAATTTTACCTAATAGCAAAATCGAAATCAAGAAAGCGGAAATGCGAGGAATTGAATCGAACGGAATGATTTGTGCTGAAGATGAACTTGGTTTAGGGAAAGATCATAATGGAATTATGGTTTTAGAAGATAGTTTGAGAGCCGGAACTGATTTAGCAGAAGCTTTAAAATTAAAAGATACAATTTTAGATTTTGATATTTTGCCAAATCGAGCTCACGATTGTTTGTGCTATCAAGGTTTGGCTCGGGAAATTACGGCGATGGAAAATCAAAATACTGATTTAAATACTGATTTAAATAATGATTATAAAAAGTCTGGAGAATTTTTAAATATTGAAATTGAAGAAAGAAAACTTTGTCCTCGCTATTTGGGGGCGATTTTAAAAAATATTAAATTGGGAAAATCTCCAGATTGGATGCAAGCTCGATTAGTGGCTAGTGGGATGGAACCGATTAATAATGTAGTTGATATTACCAATTATGTAATGTTGGAAACGGGTAATCCTTTGCACGCTTTTGATTTTGATCAAACAGCTGATGACAACAAGGTTAATATCGTAGTGAGAAAAGCTCAGCCTCAAGAAAAAATGGCTTTGTTGAGTGATATTGATTTGGAACTTAACGAAGAGGACTTAGTGATTGCTAATAAAGATGAAGCCTTGGCTTTGGCTGGAATTAAGGGCGGTAAAAAATCTGGAATTAGTGAAGAAACTAATCAGATTGTTTTGGAAGTAGCCAACTTTGATTTACTGGGGATTAGAAAATCAAGACAACGTCATAGTTTGGCTACTGAGTCTCAATCAAGGTTTGAAAAGGGAATTAGTCCAATTTTAACTCAAGTAGCCTTGGAGCGAGCGATTGAATTGCTTAAGGAATACGCAGGAGCGGAGCTAGTGGAAACAGTTGATTGTAATTATTTTGAAAATGAAAATCAAATTTTTGAACTTGAGGTTAAAAATATTGAAAAACTTTTAGGGGAAAAAGTAGAATTGGAAAAAGCTTTTCAGATTTTAGAAAATCTAGGTTTTGTGATTAGCGATAAAAATCAGGATAAAGTTAAAATCGAAGTTCCTTATTGGCGATTAGATATTGAAGGTCAAGCTGATTTCATTGAAGAAATTGGGCGGATTAAAGGTTATGAGAATATTAAAGAACAATATTTAATGACAGCTTCCAAACCTAGCAAGAGAAATTTGCAACGAGAATTAGAATGGGAAATCAAAGACAATTTGACCGCTCTGAGTTTTGATGAAATTATCAATTATTCTTTTTATGGAAATCGGGATGTTGAAATTGGAAAAATCAAAGGAGAACATTTTGAATTAGAAAATCCGAATAGTGAACAGCAAAATTTAATGCGAAAAAGTCTTTTGCCCGGAATTATTCAAGCGGTTAAATTAAATCAAAAAAACTTTGATGATTTTTGTTTATTTGAAATCGGGAGAGTTTATTTTCCAGAGAAAGATTTAGTTGAAGAAATGAAAATAGGAGGAGCTTGTTTTGATGCTTCTTCGGAATTGTCTCAAATTTTTTATTCAGCTAAAGAAAAAATCAAAACCTTAATCACTAAAATCTCTGGGCAAGAAGTTGAATTTAAAACTTTAAAAGAAACTGAAAATAATTTTTTACATTTAACCAGAAGAGCTGATATTTTAGTGGCTGATAAAAAAATTGGTGAATTAGGTGAAATAAATCCTGCGGTGGCTAAAAATTATAAAATAAAAAAACAATTTGTAATTTTTGAATTAGACTTTAAGATTTTGATGGATTCACGAATAACTAAAAAAATATTTAAAGCAATTCAAAAGTTTCCTTTAGTTGAGAGAGATTTAGCGATGTTTGTTGAAGCTAAAACTGAGGTGGCAGAAGTCGAAGAAAATATCAAAAAAGTCGGAGGAAATATTTTAAAAGAAATAAAATTTTTCGATGTCTTTGAAGATAAAAAAAATAATAAAAAATCTTTTGCTTTTCATTTCAAATTTGGAAAAATCGAAGCTACTTTAAAAGGAGAAGAAGTTGACGAAAAAATGAAGGAAATTATGGAATCGCTTGAAAAATCAGGTTGCGAGATCAGACGATAGTATTTTTTGCCATTTAATCTCTACTCGACTGTCATTCCCGCGAAGGCGGGAATCCAGTTTTGATATCCAAAGACAAACTCTGGTGAAAATTATGTCATTTTCATTATTTCTAATAATAAACTTTGACAAGAATTCATTCAGTTGTCATCTTCGCGAAGACTTGTTTGTCTTGTCGAGGTGGATCTTGCCATTGCTTTAGCGGAGGCAGGCGGGAATCCAGAAATTCGGCTGTTGATTTTTTTGTCATAGATAAATTTGTCTTTGGCTAAAATCCTAATTAACTAATTAACCAGAGATGATCCTTCCTTCAGTCAAACAAGAACTTAAACTAGCCAAAGAAAACCATATTATTATTGGCGTAGACGAAGTTGGCCGTGGACCATTAGCTGGTCCCGTAGTAGCTTCTGCTGCCTGGGTTCATCCAAAATATTTTAAAAAAGATTTTAAATTAAAAAATTGTATTCGAGACAGTAAGACGCTTTCTGAAAAACAACGAAATGAAGTCTTTGATTTTTTGGAAAAAGAAAAAGGCTTTAAATTTGGAATTGGCAAAGTGACCCCTAAAACAATCGATAGAATTAATATTTTGAATGCTTCTTTATTGGCAATGCGTTTAGCGGTGGAAGATTTAATTCCAAAATTACAAAAAAATATCCCTCTTTCTCAAAGGGGGAATAAGGGGGTTTTGAATCTTGATGATACTATAATTTTAATTGACGGAAATAAAATAGTTCCCGGACTTAATTATGCTCAAAAATATATCATAAAAGGCGATCAAAAGATTTTTTCAATCGCCACCGCCTCAATTTATGCCAAAGTTTTTCGAGACAATCTAATGCTAGATTATCATAAACAATTTCCCGCTTATGGTTTCAATACCCACAAGGGCTACGGAACCGAAAAACATATGAAAGCCCTCCAAAAAAATGGAGCCTGCGAAATTCATCGTAAATCTTTCCGACCAGTTAAAAGAGTGTCGAATATCACTTAATGCGCGCGGATAATCCAAAGTTTTTTGCAACAAATCTCGAAGGTTTTGTGGATAGAAATTTTGAATAACATTTGTTGTATCTGAAGTTTTTGATATTCCTTATTATGTTATTAATTATATCATAAATTTGAGTAAAAGAAATTTATCTTCATTACTGTGTCCCTCATAGCTTTAGCGTAATGAGATTATTAGAGCGAAAGAAAAAATCTAACAAAGGTGAATTTCTGGAATCGTATGTTCTCATGTTATATGAAGGATTATTATTTTGAACTCTTTTTATTAATTGATTTAATTCGGTGTAAAACTTTTGTGTCCATACCCTCAGCTTTTAAAAATTGTGTTATAAGTTCTGTTTTACCTTCTACGTAGGAATCAATATCATCTGGATATTTTTTTGCTAACTCATATTTTAGCAAGTTATATTTTTCCACCGCTTCTTTATTATTACGTAAATGTTTTTGCAGTAATAAATGATTCTTTAAGTTGCCGTTGCCTTTCATGCAAACATAAAGATTGTGCTTCATCCATTTAATATTCGGATTATCCTCTGAATATTCGAATGCTTCACGACCTTCAATTCCCATATTCCCAATGTGAGAATAACCAACACTTTTAAGTAGTTTGATTACAAGATCTCTTTCATGATCGCTTCCAATAATTATATCAATATCTAAAATTGGCTTAGCACATAATCCTTTCACAGATGTACTACCGACATGAACAATTTCTAAGGCTATTCCTATAAAAAGTCTTTCGTAAAATAACTTTGCCTTTTTATATTCATTCTTTCATTCCGGATTATAATTTTCAATAATAATTTTTTTATCTTTCATAAATAATTTTTAAGAATTTTTAATGTTGTCTAACTAGTTTTTGTGAGAAGTGCTCTTCTGATAAAAACTTATATTGATGTTAAGTGCGAAATGAAATATTATTTAAAAGTAAATGCACCGAATATTTTTAGAATAACATAAAGGCTATTTTGGGACAAATTGAGGATTTATTGATGACCGATGACTAAGGACTGATTACTTCTTGTTATTATAAAAAAATGCTTAATTAACGTTTTAACTATTTCAAATATATGTCCAAAATAGAACTCCTTGCTCCAGCGGGAAATTTAGAAAAACTTAAAGTAGCCATAACTTACGGCGCTGATGCGGTTTATTTTGGTTTGCCGGGGTTTTCTTTGCGAGCCAGGGCCAGTCAATTTGAAAAAAAAGAAATTATTGAAGGAGCAGAACTTTGTCGGAAAAAAGGTCGGAAATTTTATTTGGCTTTGAATATTTATGCTCACAATGTTCATATTGATAATTTAACGAAGCAGTTGGAATTTATTAAAAAAATAAAACCAGACGGTGTTATTTTATCAGACCCAGGAATTCTAAGGGTTATTAAAAAAGAATTGCCTAAAATTGATATTCATATTTCCACGCAAGCTAATGTGACAAACAAAGAAGCAGCTAAATTTTGGCGAGATCAAGGAGCTA
>CAZXUS010000030.1:0-8993 GCA_964643985.1 uncultured Bdellovibrionales bacterium
CGAAGAGCTTGTTCTGCTTCTAAGTTCTTGCAATGTTGCTGGTAGCCCATTCTTGATAGTCTTATTTATCCAATAGAAAAGAAGCATATGTTCAGATGGTTTAAGATTTTGTTGTAACAGATACCTCTCTAGCTCGTTTTCTTTCATTTCAGCAAGACTAAGAATGAATAATGCTTCTGGTTTAAAAGTTTTATTAAAAGCTTCTAACAAAATATTTTTAACTAATTCTTTTTTTAAAACATCTCTTAAATAAAAATCTTTCTTTTTATCCTTAATCTTTGTTCTCAAGAAGACTTCCAGCGCTTGTTTCTTTTGGAGCGATAGTTCAAACCGAATCATGTTATGTTCATAATCATTTGAAAGAATATTTTCTTGAATAGCTTTTTCAACGTTAGTAGAGCCGTTGGCTAATATTTCCATTGGTTTATCGTAAATAGCATAACCTTGAGAGGTGTTCCAAAACTTCAACGAAGTCCCTTCCTTATTATTGTTTTGATTGAAGGAGCTTAATCGTGAATCAGAACTTCTTTTTCTGCCCAATTCAGACATCTTCCAAATTATTTGCTTACTTGTTCCTAGATGGGGTGGTATTCGAAAGTTTTTGCAAAAGTCTATTCTTCCTAAAGGCGAATTAGCAATTTTTTTTGGTGTAGTGTTTACCCCAACTCGCTTAAGTTCATTGGCTAGTTCTTCGTGTATTTGATTTAAATGGGTTTCATTAATTTCTAAGAGATTAGTTCCAAATAAAAACTTTGGTAAAGAGATTTGAATTCGTAGTTCATGATCTTTGTGGTTAAGTACTAGTTGCGGGAAGTATTTTCCATCCTTTTTTCTTCGCTCAGCAAAGCTTTTTGGAAAAAAGCATCGATGAGTGAATCTATCCGTTATTACAATCATTTTTGCTCCATCAAACTCTTGCTGCCAATCCTTTATTAGATCAAAATCTTTTAAAATAATCGTTACTGAGTCAATCATTGTTGTTTTCCTTTCTGTTTCGTTCTTCTTCGATTCGATATTCAATCGAATTTAAAGTTCCGAAAAATCCTAATAAATTAAAATTAGCTTTAAATAGCTCCTTCGCAGTGTTTAAGTTGAATCCCTTGGTAAGCACCTCTTGCTTGGATTCTTTTAAGTTGTTCATTGTTGTGTCGAGCTAATTCTTGCAATTCTATGTTTTTCTAAAAGCTTTTCTTCTATCAATAAAGTTCGCATAGCGCATAATCCTCGGTGCAAAGACAAAACAAGAAGCGCCTGTCAAGGTGTTTTTTGTTTTGTCTTTTTCGCAAGGTTGAGAGGGAATCGAACCAGACGGAAGCGCTATGTTGAGAGCTGGCGAGCAACTAAAGAGAGTGCGCTGAGTCCGGGGAGAAAGCGCTTAACGAAAACAAGCCGTAGGCGCCGTTTAAGTTTAGCGACTTGACCCTTTGATTCCCTCCACTTGTGTGGCTAAAATAACTTTTATATAGTATTTTTTCAGGGACATAATTAGTTGGAATATTTTGTGGTATAATAATTGTATAAATAATAAAAATAAAACAAATGTTTAAAATTATTTTCATTCTTATCGGTTTATACATTCTTAAAAAGGGAAGAATTAATTTTTCAAACAATAGAGAATTAGTAAAACCTAAGTCAACTTACATCGGAGTTATTTTTTTGTTATCAGCACTAGTTCTTTTTGTTTTCCCTGATTCCGGATTAGATTTTATTATAGGAATTGTGGTCTTTATTGTAATTTTTATTACTTCTTATTTTTTAAGTGAAAATTCTGTAGATGAAAATATTATTAAAAGTAGCTATCTACTTATAACTATTGCTTGGTTGGTGTTGCTTCTTCCGTCATTTTTTATTAGTGTGTTTGCGTTAGCTGGATCTGGATCTATTGATGATAATATTATAAAATATATTCTAATAATTAGTATAAGTTCATTTCCTGCTTCTTTGCTTGTGGGAATAATTGCCGGGTTTTTAAATATAAAGAAAAATAAAAATTATATTTTAGTATATTTGCCCTTTTTGAATCTAATTTTACTTTTAGTAAGTTTTATTATCAATGAGCTCTAGATGGGTTGACTTTGGGATATTTTTAAAAGCTTGGGTTTGTTAAAATGAGAAAGCAAAAAAATTTTAGACCATCCTAATTTTACATATAATAGAAAGAAACCTGAATTTATTGATTTAAAGAGAGCTTTTGATAAAGGAGCGGTTTGTGAGGTAGTGTTTAATTCCAAGGCTCTTAACAACGAAGATGGGCTTAGTCTGCATAGAGTAGTTGTCCTTGGTGTTAATAAGGATAGTATTACATTTCACGATCCAAGAAAAGAAAAAAATTTACCACCAAGAATAGAGAACAAGGAATCATTTGAAAAAACGTGGCTTGGAATTGATGAACCTGAGTTGTGTGTTTATTTCAAATTTTTATAATTATTCTCCTCAAAAAAAGTTCTAACGTCCTTTACGACCCCGTGCAAAGACAAAACAAGAAGCGCCTGTCAAGGTGTTTTTTGTTTTGTCTTTTTTGCAAGGTTGAGAGGGAATCGAACCAGACGGAAGCGCTATGTTGAGAGCTGGCGAGCAACTAAAGAGAGTGTGCTGAGTCCGGGGAGAAAGCGCTTAATGAAAACAAGCCGTAGGCGCCGTTTAAATTTAGCGACTTGACCCTTTGATTCCCTTTTTCCAAGAATTTATAATTAACCTGATTTTTAATAATAACTTTTGATAGTTTGCCGAGTTTCGGGGAGGAGTCGCTTAATGAATGCAAGTCGAAGGCGACGTACGAGTTTGAGTCCGCTGACCCTTCAATTTCCTTCACCCGTGCAACTAAAATAATATCACGGAAATGCTTTTGTTTTATATTCTATTTTTTGACAAAGAAGATGAAACTTGAATTGTGGGTTGATTTTTATATGATTTTTTTATATGATTATCTGTTGTGAAAATAATATAAGTTTTTTGAAAAATAGGGAGGTGTTATGGACGTTAATATAGCAAGAAAGAGGGCTAAGGAGTGCAGAGAACTATCTAATTTTTTTATTGAATTTAGTCCAGCGGTCAGGGAATTTAATGGCGATTTAGGTTGGGAAGGAGGGAGATTTTCATCAAGATTTTTAAAGGCAATCGTCAAGTGGTTTTTAATTTGGCGTCTAGAACGATTCGTCTTGATTCCTGATCTTTTAGTCCGAATAGAAGTCTTGATTGCTATGAAAAATCTTCGGCATGTGAGCAAGCATATCGGATTGATAGCGAGCTTTTACAATTCTAGAGAAGATCTTTCTGAAGCCGCTGACTCTTACTTGTATGAAGTTCTAGATTTAAAAGAACTTGATTTTTTGGAAGTTGTTAGTGGTAAACTTCGTCATTGGCAGGGATGTTTGTCAATCGATTATTCCGAGGAATTTCGAATCGCAAGAGAGCGAGTAGAAATCAATGGTAAATTTACTATTAAAAAACGTCAACTTTCTGACGAGGAGCTGAAAATTAAATTAGCTGAAAACAAGATTAAAACTTTGTCTTTAGCTCGGCAAGATTTCCTTGAATATTGGGAAAAATATTTTAAAACGGATTTTTCTCGAAGGAGAAATGAGGTAGTTTATGATGGTCTGGACAATATTTTTCGGTATATATTCACTCAAGAAAAAAATAAAGAAACGATCGCCAAAGTCCTTCAGCTTTTGTCGCAATTCGCCACTTGGAAACATTTTCCAGAGGTATGGTTGGTCAAACTAGCTGAGAAAAATGCGAATCAATGAATTCATTGAGGTGGACTTGTCACAATCGACAGGGTCCACCTTTTTGTTTATTTAAAGGTTATTTACTTTCTAAAGTCTAAAATTTCAATATTTGTATCATTTTTTTCGAAAAAAGTTCTAACGTCCTTCACGACCCCGTGCAAAAGACATTCCAAATACTTCTCCTTTTTCTTCATCCTACTCAAACCGTCCAGGTTTGACCACAATAGGCTTTATTTTTGACCTTTTCTCACTTTTCGCTGTTGCAATCAAAAGTCTGACTTTAAAGTAATCAAGTTGACTGATGTCGAAAGGGTTGGTTTTGGGACAACGAATTAGTCAAAAAAGGCGATACAAAGAACTATATTTTGTATTGTTTTTTTTATATTTTTAAAAGCTCTAACATTCTTTGCGATTTTGTGCGCCTAAAGTTTAATTAAAAAATACAAAAAACTATTTTCTAAAATAGTTTTTTGCTATCCCAAAGAAGAAGATCAAAGAAAATATTTGATAAAAGCCTTTTAAACTGCTATTATTATAAATAATAGGTTTATACTAAGGTTATGAACGAAATAATTATTATATTCAGTGTTTTTTTGATAGTTATGATTTCTTTGGCACTTAGGCAATGGCTTTGTTCGTGGGAGGGAATATTGAAAAAGAAAAAAATTAATAAAAAAGAAGTCAATCTGGATGACGGTGATTGTTCCCCAAAATTTGCTCGAAGTTTTATTTTAATTTTTGAAACGCCTGATGGCAAAAAAATTAAATTGAAAGTTAATTCCAGGAGATTTAATTCTGTTGTTGTTGGGGCTAAGTATAAAAAAGCTAGAAAAACTTGGAAATTCAAAAAGTGTGATTAAAAAAGATTTGAAAATTCTGAATGAATAGGACTAAAAAGGCTTTAATTAAGCTTTTTTTTAATTAAAAATTTTAAAAGTTAAAGTTTTAACTAAAAAGTCAAGAGATTTTCTTGACACAGCTTGAATTTTGTGTTATGGTTATAAAAGTTAGAAAGTAATCATTAAACGAACTTAATTCTGCTTAATTGGCAATGGTTCCAATAGTTGTTTTTTTAATAAAAAAATGTTTTGAATGTTTTTTATCAAAAAGATTGCTTAAAAGCGGTTTTCTAAATCTTATCTTAAAAATGAACAGTATAAAAAAAGACTTAATAAATGAAGTTTTAGAAGCTTTACTTAAAAAAATCAATAAACGTTCTGCTAATATTTTAGTGGCTAGGTTTGGCTTGGAAAAAGAAAAAAAACAATCTTTAAGTAAAATCGGAATTCAATTAAAAATTACCCGAGAAAGAGTTCGACAAATTGAAGCGAGCGCTTTAAAACAACTTCAAAAAACCAAAAAAAATGAGGATTTTAATTTAATTATTGAAAAAACTGTAGAAATTATTGAGAAAAATGGAGGCTTAGCCTTAGGGATCGTTATTAGCGAATCTTTAGTGATCGGTTTGAGTCAAATAGAAGAAAATAAATTGATGTTGATTTTGAGTTGTAGCCCAAAATTAGTTTTTAATAAAGCCACTCTTAAGGATAACAGCTTTTGGGTGCTTAAAAACGGGATTAATAAGAAAGACATTAAAGCAGTTAATCAATTTGTGATTAATCAGTTGAATGAAATCAAAAAATCAATTAAACTTAAAGATATAAAGAAGTTAATTCTTGATTCTGAATGGAATGAATTATTTTCAGCAGAAACTGGAAATAAAAAATTGGCGATGTTTTTGCATATTGATAAGCAATTAAAAAGGAATTTGCTTGGAGAGTGGGGCATCAAAAACTGGCGATCAGTTTCTGAACGAGGTAACAAAGAAAAAGCCTATTTAGTCTTGAAAAAGAAAAATAAACCCTTGCATTTTAAGGTTATTACTGATCATATCAATATTTATTGGATTTACAAAAAATCATTACCTCAAACTGTTCATAACGAATTAATTAAAGATGATCGTTTTGTTTTAGTGGGACGGGGTGTCTATGGTTTGAGTGAATGGGGTTTGAAGGGTGGAACCGTTCGAGAAATAATTGTTAGCTTATTTGAAGAAAAACAAAATCATCTTTCGGCCGATGAAATTACTGAATATGTTTCTAGTCATAAAGAAGTCAAAAGAACTACCGTTTTGGTTAATCTAGCTAACCAAGATTATTTTATTAAAAACAATGAAGGAAAATATTTATTAAAATAAAAATAAATCAAAGAACACAAGACACAAGGACGCAAGAAATCCACCTTGGCAAGCCTCGGCGAGACAGGCAAACAAATCTTAAATTAAAAATTAAAATTAAATATGTCATTCCCGCGAAGGCTTGTCCACCGTAGCTTTAGCGAAGGCGGACGAGAATCCAGAAATTTGGCTGTTGAATTTTTTTACTATAGTCAATTTGTTTTTGGCTGAAATTTGAAATTTGTCTCAAAGGAATAATCTAAAGAGAAAGATTTGTCGCTTATGTTTTATATCTTTTCTGCTCAAACTAACATTGTAAATATTAAACAAAAACAAAGTGGGGGTTTTTAATAAAAATCCAGATAAAGAATATTATTATTTTCTATATGCTCTGATATTGCTTGGAGTTCTTTTGATATGCGCTGTTTATTTTTTCGTTTCTTCTGGTGACTATGGGGTTTTGGGAGATGCTGGGAGAATAATTAAAAGCTCTTGGTGGTTTATTTTTCCAGTGCCAATCTGGGCTCTTTATGATCGAGTTTGGGGAGAATATCGTTGGACAACTTTTCGCGGAGGAAAAAGTAGTAAATATGTTTGGCTTCAAATTATTCCACCCGTTGGAATAGAAAAAAGTCCGAAAAGTATGGAGAGTGTTTTTACTGGTTTGCATACTTGGAGCAAACCTAATTTTTTTGAAACTTATTGCGGTTGGCGAGTGGGACAAGACCGATTTTCTTTTGACATTGTTGGGGATGGAGAACACGGGGTGCGGTTCTTCTTTAAATGTCCTAAAATGGGACGAAATTTATTTGAATCTTTGATTTATGCTCAATATCCAGAAGCTGAAATTCGAGAAGGAGAAGATTTTACCAAGGATGCTCCAAAAAATATTCCTAATAAAGATTGGGATGTTTGGGGAACAGTTTTGAAAATTTTAAAACCAGATTGTATTCCCATTCGAACTCATCGAGAATTCAAGGATGATATTACCGGAGAGGCAATTGACCCGTTAGCTTCGATGGTGGAAGTAATGAGTAAGTTAAGTAAAAATGAAAGACTTTGGTATCAAATTATTTTTAGTCCTAAAAATGAACCAGATTGGGTTCCTCAGGCCAATGAGAAGATGAAAGAAATTATTAAAGAGTTTATAGCTGAGGGAGGAAGTGATTTAGAGGAAGGTTTTAATATCAATAAACTTCCGCCGGGCGAACAAGATGTTGTAAAGGCTATTAAAAATAGTTTAGCTCGAGTGGCTTTTAAATCTACTTTGAGATTTGTTTATATTGGTAAACGAGAATCTTTTAATAAAGCCACTGGAGTGGGTGGTTTTATGGGATCTTTGAAGCAGTTTAATGACAACAATCTGAATTCTTTTGTGCCGGACAATCGAACTAAAACTTTTGCTAATTATCATTTTCAGGCCACTCGTTTGCAGTATAGACAACGAAAAATCGTCAATGATTACCGAGGAATTGACCGAGCTGGAATTTCCTATATTTTAACCGCTGAAGAATTAGCTACTCTTTATCATTTCCCAACGATGAATGTTGTTTCTGGCGCGCTTAATCGAATTGAGGCTAAAAAAAGTGAGGCTCCTTCCAATTTACCTTTTGAGGAAAGCTAATTTGCCAATAATGTTTTAGCCAGGGCGAAGCTCCCCCTTAGTAAAGGCCTGCTTCGCCAAATTTAAACAATATTTTAGTTAGATTTTAAAAAATGCTTCTAATTAAGTAACTGTTTAGCAAAATGAATCGAGGCGAGGGGAATCAAAGGGGGTTTTAAAAAGCTTAAAAATAAATTAAATATGTTATTTCCACTTTTAACTCTGTCATTCCCGCGTCGCCTGCCGGTAGACAGGGAGGTGGAAATCCAGAAATTTGGCTATCGAAATTTTAATTCATCATTAAATAATGTATACTAAATACTAGATACTAAATACTAAATACTAAATACTTCAAAGTGGCTAACAAAATTAATTTTTTTGCTAAAACTAATTTTAGAAATTCCGAAAAAACTTTTGGGATTAAAACTGATGATAGACGTCGGCATGTTTATGTGATCGGAAAAACTGGAATGGGAAAAACCAACTTAGTTCAAAATATGGCTATTCAAGATATCCAAAATGGAAGTGGTGTAGCGATTGTTGATCCTCACGGTGAGTTTGCGGAAGAATGTTTGAAAGCAGTTCCAGCCGAAAGAATTGACGATGTTATTTATTTTAATCCAGCCGATACTGAATACCCGATTGCGATGAATGTGATGGAGCAAGTCGATTCTTCATATCGACCTTTGATTGCCTCAGGACTAGTGGGAGTGTTCAAGAAAATTTGGGCTGATTCTTGGGGTCCCCGATTGGAATATCTTTTAAGAAATGCTATTTTGGCTTTACTTGAATATCCAGGCGCCACTCTTTTAGGAGTGACAAGAATCATGATCGACAAAAAATATCGAGAAAAAATTATGGATAAAGTGACTGATCCAGTTATTAAATCTTTTTGGGAAGAAGAATTTGCGCAGTATAATCAAAATTTTGCGGTAGAAGCCATTGCGCCAATTCAAAACAAGGTTGGTCAATTTTTATCCAGTGCTTTAATTCGAAATATTGTTGGGCAAGAAAAATCGGCTTTTTCAATGCGAGATATTATGGACAATCAAAAAATTATTATTATGAATTTGTCTAAAGGCCGAATCGGAGAAGACAACAGTGCCTTATTGGGAGCAATGATGATTACTAAAATTCAACTTGCGGCCATGGAACGAGTTGATATTCCCGAAGAAGATCGAAAAGATTTTTATTTATACGTGGATGAATTTCAAAATTTTGCCACGGAATCTTTTGCTGGTATTTTATCAGAAGCCAGGAAGTATCGATTGAGTTTAATTTTAGCTCATCAATATATTGCTCAATTGGAAGAACCAGTTCGGGATGCAGTAATGGGTAATGTTGGAACAATGATGACTTTTCGAGTTGGAGCCGCGGACGCTGAGTATTTAGAAAAAGAATTTGATCCGATTTTTTATGCTAATGATTTGGTGAATTTAGCTAAATATAATATTTATTTAAAATTGATGATTGACGGAGTGGC
>CAZXUS010000031.1:0-8941 GCA_964643985.1 uncultured Bdellovibrionales bacterium
TGCGGTGAGAAAGGGATTCGAACCCTTGGTACGTAAAACGCACACACGCTTTCCAAGCGTGCTCCTTCGACCGCTCGGACATCTCACCGTAGATAATAAGGTAGCTTTTTTATACCTAATTGTAAAGCAATCACAAAATACTATGATTAATCATAATATTAAATCAGTATTTCTTGAATAAAAAAATACTCAATACTGAATACTCCATACTAAATACTATTCCACTCCCCAAACCAAACAACTTTTTCTTTTTAAACTTTTATTAGAATTTTTTAATTTAATTGAAAAATCTTCCTGACGCAAAGTGGACAACCCCAAAGCTTCTTGCAAATTTTCAATTTCTACTTTTCGAGTTCGATTAGTTTTTGCAACTTTTCTCATTTTCAAAATAGCTCTAGTAAATTTCCCCATTCGCTGCATTGGTCGATCATTAAAAGAAGATTCTTCTGCTTTTTTAGTAATTTTACTTGCTGTTTCAATTACTCGAACCGGAAAAGCGCCCACTGTTGTCTCAGCACTAAACATTATCGCATCAGCACCATCCACCACCGCATTAGTAATATCTGAAATTTCAGCTCTAGTTGGTCGAGCCTTCTCTTCCATTGAAGCCATCATTTGAGTGGCCACAATCACTGGCTTTCGCGCTTTGATACATTTTTCAATAATCATTTTTTGAGTAATTATCACATCTTCTTGAGGCATTTCAATCGCCAAATCTCCTCTGGCTACCATAATTGCATCAGATTCTTCGATAATACCATCAATGTTTCTCAAGGCTTCTTTTTTTTCAATCTTTGAAATAATCCAAGGATAGGCTAATTCAGAATTTTTTTTGTGTTGATGTAAATTCTTAGAACGATATAGTTTTTTTTCTTTTTCTAAAATTCGGCTAATTAATCTTCTTAAATTTACCAATTGACGTTGATTGGCCACAAACGAAACTGCCAAAAAATCAATCCCCAAAGGAATTACAAATTCCAAATCACGATGATCTTTTTCGGTTAAAAAACCCATATGAGAAGATATTCGAGGAATATTTACTCCTTTATGTTCTTTGACTATTCCGCCAAAAAGAACTTTCGCAATGCAAGCATCTTTTTTTAATTTAACAACTTTCAATTCGATAAAACCATCTTCGATAAAAATCTTATCTCCAACTTTTATAAAATTATGAAATCCAATCCAATCCAAAGTTATCTCCTTTTTTTGCCCATACATTCGCTGACAATGCTCATCGGCAACCAAAATTAAATCGTCTTTTTTTACTTTCATATTCCGCTTATTAACCACCCTGATTCTTGGACCTTGAACATCAGCCATTATACCCACTCTTTTACCAGATTTTTTTGAAGTTTCTTCTATTTTTTTAATAGCATTCTGATGCCATTGATGATCACCGTGTGAAAAGTTTAATCGACAAACATCTAATCCCGCTTTCATCATAGCGCTCAAAACTTTAACTTTTTCTGAAGTTGGTCCAATCGTGGCAACAATTTTAGTCCTCCTCATTTTTTATTTTTTTATTTTTTTATTTTTATACTTATTTTAAACACTAAGTTTTTTTATTTTGAGTGCAATTCAAGGCGAAATTGAGCATTAAGTGAAACGTATTTAATAATACGTTGAACGAAAAGCGGAGATTTCAACGAAGAAGTGTGCCAAAATTAAAAAACTCGTTAGAAATTTAGTTTTTTAGCTAATTCTCCTATAATAGGTAATTCCTTCATAGTTCCCTCAGAAACATTAATTATTCCCATAATTGAAAAAACAATTACGACAATGTGAATTAAAAATCCCAGTCCAAATAAAGGATATAGAATCATCCCTATTACCCAACCAATTGTTAAAATTATTCCCTGTTTAACGTGAAATTTAATAAATTCACTATTAGGCTTCAACAACAAAGGTAAAATAAACAAGATTCCTATATAGCTTAATATAGCAAGTCCCTTGTTCTCTTGGGCATCTTTTTGTTTATCAACAGTTTTTTTAGCATTTTCTTTTTTAATACTTTTTTCTTTTTCTTCTTCCATAATATTTTTTTAAATGTTAATAAATTTTATAAAAATTATTTTATTGATCAATAATAATACCAGCTCTTTTTATAGCAACAAACCCATAAGCCCACAAAAAAGGAAGCTAAATTGGCATTAAATCCAAAAAACTTTTTCGAGTAAAAACTTCCGCTCCAGTTGAAATAAAAAACGCTTCTGAAATAGTCATAATAATAAATCCAAATATCAAAAATATATACTCTTTTTTTTCATATTTAATCGAAAATGCTATGCCGATAATCGATAAGTAAATCCCTGTTAAAATATAGTCATTAGCAATAACTGGAATAAGCAAAATCATCAAAATAATCGGGATTACATTTAGAAAAATTTTTAAAAACTTATCTTTATTCTCCATAATAGATTTTATTTGTTTTTGCTTAAACTAGTTTAAATTTAAATAATCTATTTCATATGTGAAAACTCTAAATTTTGATTGCAGTTCAAGGAGAATTTGAGCACCGAGCGAGGCGTATTGAATAATACAACGAGCGAGTGGCGGAAATAAGGATTAAGTTTAAATACAATTTCGTAGTAAAATTTAAAATTTTGAGTTTAATTATCCATCGCTCTTAATTTAGCAATCCGTTCTTCGATCGGAGGATGAGTCATAAATAATCTAGTCGTTAAACCCTTGGCTTTTTTGCCTTTCAAAGGATTAACAATATACATATGAGCCATTGATTTATTGGTTCGCTGAAGAACAGTTGAAGACCCTGATAATTTTTCTAAAGCGCTGGCTAAACCTTCTGGATATCTTGTCAACAAAGCTCCATCAGCATCAGCCAAATATTCTCTTTTTCGAGAAATTGCCAATTGCATTAAGATTGCTCCAATCGGAGCTAAAATCGCCAAAACAATTGCCACAATAGTAATTATCAACTGGGCTTGCCCACCTTTATTATCATTACTTTTCCCTAATCCACCAAAAAAACTTATCCGCAAAAACCAATCCGCTAATATTGCAATAAATCCTACCAAAACCGTGACGACTGTCCCCAATAAAATATCTCGAT
This sequence comes from uncultured Bdellovibrionales bacterium, assembly GCA_964643985.1. Classification (GTDB taxonomy): domain Bacteria; phylum Patescibacteriota; class Minisyncoccia; order Moranbacterales; family DUUL01; genus UBA2773. The sequence continues at coordinate 3,071 of CAZXUS010000031.1, forward strand.
TACCAATATGAGAAAGTTCATGCGCAATCACTCCTTCCAATTCTTGCTTCTCTAAAATTTCGATTAAACCAGTCGTTAAAGCGATTACCGCATTTTCAGGATTTCGACCAGTCGCGAAAGCGTTTGGAGAAACATCTTCTATCATATAAATTTTAGGAACTGGCAAACCGGCTGTAATACAAAGATTTTCTACTAGATTATAAATTTCCCGAGCACTCTTTCTGCTAACTTCTTTGGCTCCATTCATTGCCAAAACAATTTTATCGCTCCACCAAAAACTTATAAAATTCATTACAAAAGCAAAAAATATCGCTCCGTATAAAATTGAAGAATTTCCTAAAGCTTGAGAAAAAATAAATCCCACAAAAATCACAAATATCAAAAAACCGATTAAATAAAACCAGGTCAAGCGAATATTTTTGTCTTTCTGGTTATATAAGGTCATGTTTATAAATTATTTCAAAATCCGAATTACTCCAAATTGTTTCAAATGAAAACTAAAATCTAAATTTTAAATATTTTTACTTTTTGGACTTTTTCGACAACAAAATTGATGAAAAAAATTAAAGTTAATTCCTGCGCTTCTTTCCAAAGTTCTCTGCTTTTTTCTTTTATTTCTGGATTAGTCTTGGTTATTATTCTCAACCAATATTTTGTTTCTTTAGCTTCTTTTTTAGAAATTGCTATTTTATGTTTAAAATCTTTCCCAGATTCGGCTCCATCCGCCTCACAATAATTAGCACCTATACTAGTTCCTGCTTTTAACAATTGAATTATTATATTTCTGTTTATATCGTTTCTTTTTATGTTTTTGCAAAAATCAATAATTACTTCAGCAAATTTAGCTGTTCTTTCTTCAAGATCATAATTCTTTTGAGATTTTGACATTTGGTTTTGATTTGAGTAATTTGAAATAATTTGAACTTTGAATAATTTAGGAAAATATAATGTCTTAATCTGAAAAGATCTCCCTATTTCGTATTACCACTTAGAAAATATTAAAACTTAACCTTAACATTTTCTTTTTCTCCTTCTTCGGCTTCAAAAAAATCTCGTTCTTTGAAACTTAAAGTTCCCGCCACAACATTATTAGGAAAAGTTTGAATCTTCGTATTAAAATCTCGAACATTACCATTATAAAATCTTCGAGAAGCTTGAATCTTATTTTCCGTATCAGACAATTCTTTTTGTAGCTCTAAAAAATTCTCGTTAGCTTTCAAATCTGGATAATTTTCTGAAACTGCGAACAAAGATTTCAAAGTTCCTGAAAGCATATTCTCAGCCTCAATCTGATCTTTCGGATCACTAGCTCCCATTGCTCGAGTTCGAGCTTCCGTCACACTTTCCAAAACACCTTTCTCGTGCTTAGCGTATCCCTTAACAGTCTCAATCAAATTTGGAATAAGGTCATAACGTCTTTTTAACTGAACATCGATATCAGACCAAGCCTCGTCAACTCGATTTCTTAACTTAATCAATCCATTATAAAGTGCCACTGCCCACAAAACCAAAACCCCAACTGCCACCAAAATAGCAATCATTGTAGTTCCCATATTTTTTAATTAATTTTTAATTATAATCATTACACTTATATTTTAACATTTTTATTTTTTTTGTATAGAAAAAATATTCCAATTTTAATTTTAACAAATAAAAACGAGACCTCGCGACCTCGCTTTTACTTAATCTCGAAACTTAATTATTTGAGCGTAATTTGAGGAGGATTTGAGTATCGAGCGAAATGTACTTAATAGTACATTAAGCGAGTGACGGAAAATTCGACAAAAGAGTACACCAAATTATTAAGTTTTATTTATCTTCTTCTACTTCAGCATCCTTCACATTTGGCTCATCTTTTCCAGCTTCTCCGGTCGCTGAATTTTCTCCACCTTCAGCTTTTTGCCCTGATTTATTAGCCTCTTCCGCTTTTTGAGCCGCTTGATAAAGCTCTTGCCCAATTTTTTGAGCCTCCGTAGAAAGTTCTTCATTCGCTTTCTTGATAGCTTCAATATCACTTCCGTCTTTGACTTTTTTCAAAGCTTCAATTTTTTCTTCCACCGGTTTCTTCTTATCATCCGCAACCTTATCACCAGCTTCTTTTAAAGCTTTTTCAGTCGTGAAAATTAAAGTATCGGCAGTATTTTTAATTTCAACTTCTTCTTTCTTTTTCTTGTCTTCTTCGGCATGTTTTTCTGCATCTTTTTTCATATTTTCAATTTCCTCATCTGACAATCCAGAAGAAGATTCTATTCGAATAGATTGTTCTTTTCCCGTGGCTTTATCCTTAGCACTAACTTTCAAAATTCCATTAGCATCAATATCAAAAGCAACTTCAATTTGAGGAACACCCCGAGGAGCTGGTGGAATTCCATCCAAAATAAATCGCCCTAAAGATTTGTTACCATCAACCATCCCTCTTTCTCCTTGCAAAACGTGAATATCAACAGAAGGTTGATTGTCAGCAGCCGTTGAAAAAATTTGAGATTTATTTATTGGCACCGTAGAATTTCTATCGATCAAAGGAGTTCGAACTCCACCCATAGTCTCAATTCCTAACGTCAAAGGCGTGACATCTAAAAGTAAGACATCTTTCACATCTCCTTGCAAAACTCCACCTTGAATAGCCGCTCCAGCCGCTACTACTTCATCAGGATTCACAGTGGCATTCGGTTTTTTACCAAAAAACTGTTCCACCTTGTTTTTAACCAAAGGCATTCGAGTTTGTCCTCCAACTAAAATAATTTCACTAATATCACTAGTTTTCAATCCAGCATCTTTCAAGGCCTTTTCACAAGGCTCCAAAGTTTTACCCACCAAGTCGTTAGACAATTCTTCTAATTTAGATCTCTTCAGAGTCATTACTAAATGTTTTGGTCCATCTTCGCCAGAAGTGATGAATGGTTGATTGATTTCAGTTTCTTGAGAAGTTGAAAGTTCAACTTTTGCCTTTTCAGCCGATTCTTTGATTCTTTGCAACGCCAAATTATCTGTTGATAAATCAAGCCCTTCTTGCTTCTTAAATTCATCCAGAATCCAATCAATTATCTTTTGATCAAAATCATCTCCACCCAAATAAGTATCTCCGTTAGTTGATTTAACTTCAACCGTGTCCTCTCCTACTTCAAGGATAGAAACATCAAAAGTTCCTCCTCCCAAATCATAAACTGCAATTTTTTCGTCTTTCTTTTTATTAAATCCATAAGCCAAAGCAGCTGCAGTTGGTTCATTGATAATCCGCAAAACTTTTAAGCCAGCAATTTCTCCTGCATCTTTTGTGGCTTTTCTTTGTGAATCATCAAAATAAGCTGGCACCGTAATAACCGCTTCTTCAATTTTTTCACCTAATTTATCTTCCGCATCAGCTTTTAATTTTTGTAAAATCATCGCTGAAATTTCAGCTGGTCGATAGTCTTTACCTTTCATCACGATATTAACCTCACCATTTTTCCCTTCTTTAATTTCAAATGGCAAAGTCTTTTTAGCTTCTTGAACTTGCTTGTCTGAAAATTTTCTTCCAATCAATCGCTTGGCAGAAAAAATTGTATTTTCCGGATTTGTCACTCCTTGTCTCTTAGCCAAAAGACCCACTAATCTTTCGTCGTTTTTATTAACCGCTACTACTGAAGGAGTAGTTCGATTCCCTTCTTTATTTTCCAAAATTTCAGGCTTGCCTCCTTCGACTATTGCCATAGCCGAATTTGTTGTTCCCAAATCAATTCCTAATACTTTTGACATAATTTCATTCCGCTCTCAACTGCTTTTAAAAAACAGGTAAAAGTTTTTATTATATTAATTATTTAATTATTTCTTAATTTACCCTAACCACAACAGGTCTAATTATTTTATTTCCGATTTTATAACCAACTTTAATAATTTCTTGAATTTTCCCTTTTTTAAATTCTCCATCAACGATTTCGTGAAAATTTTCATCAAAATTATCTCCAATTTTAGTCTCAATTACACCAACACCATTTTCTGTTAAAACATTTTCTAATTGCTTTTTAATATGCAAAATTCCAATTATCCAATTATTTTTAGCTTCCTTTTCTGGAACGTGTTTGAGAGCTAAATCAAAATTATCTAAAACTGGCAATAAACTAAAAATATAATCTTCCAAGCAATACCTTTTAAAATCAGTGTTCTCTTTAACCGCTCTTTTTTTATAATTTTCTAAATCAGCCATTGCTCTTTTCCAACCGCTCAAAGAATCTTTCATTTCTAAAATTTCTTGAGCTTTTTGAACTGCAATTCTTTTTTCATTTTCAAACCCATCTTTTTCGGAAAGCTTTTTCAACGCCTCCTCAAAACTAAACCATCCAAAATCTTGATGTTCATCACTAATTTCAACCTCCCCATTTTCACAATAAGCCAAAAATCGCAAACCTCTTTTTTCGTCCTTGAACTGCTTAGTTTCTTTTGAAAATTCAGCAGTTCCTAAAATTTCACCTACTTCAATTTCCAATCCAGTTTCTTCTTCAATTTCTCTGAGAAGAGCCTCCTCGATTGTTTCTTCTTTCTCTAAATGTCCTCCTGGCAAATCCCATTTTCCAGGATTTTTACTTTTTTTAGATCTTTTTAAAAGCAAAATTTCTCCAACCCTATTAACTAACACTGCTTTTACCGTCAAAATAGTTTTAGCAAAAATAATTTCAGACATACTTTTTTATTTTATTAAATTAAATATTAAGGGACTGTTCCCAATCACAGTTTTGTTACGAAATTTATCAATTTTAAGATAAATTATTTTAAAATTTTTGAAATATTAGCGTTAGCTAAGCTAAGACAATTTTTGAATAATTTAGCCAAAATTAGAAAATTGGAGTAGAAAAGGTGTTTGGAAACAGTCCCATTAACGGCAATATCAATAAATATTTTTGTCCACCCAACATTCTTTTCATAAGATCAATTAGCTCTCTATTCCGATCATATTTCATTCTCTTCGGTCCAATTATCGCCAATAATCCTCTCTCTCCATCATCTCTTTTGTAGGGAGAAATAATCATTGAATAATTCTCAACTCCTTGAATTGGGTTTTCTTCTCCAACAAAAATTTTAGTCTCTCCTTCTTTAACTTCTTTTAAGACTTCGTCTAAGTTCTCATCAATAACATCTAGAGCCATCGCTAATTTTGATAATTCATTTTGATCAGAAAATTCAGGATCTTCCAGTAAATTATGCATCCCAAAATCAAAAAATTCTTTTTTATCAACAATTCCACTGATAGCTAGACAATTCGACATAGAAGATAATAGTTTAGCCGTAGTTCTTTCTAAGCGAGCATTTTTCGTCTTCAACATTAATAATTCTAGCTCCAATCTCTTTTGATATTCTAAATCTGATTTTTCTCTAACTATTAAATTATCAATAAAATATCTATAGCCTTTATCGCTAGGAATTCTTCCGGCTGAAATATGAGGTTGGGTTAAATATTCCATTTCTTCTAATTTCGCCATCTCTCCTCGTAAAGTCGCTGATGAATATGGGAGATTGTATTTTATCATCAAAGAACCGCTGCTGACCGGCACAGCTGTATCTGAATATTCTTGAACAATTATTTTTAAAATTTCATTTTCTCTTTCTGTCAACATTTTCCTAAAATTTTAGCATTTAACTTTCGTTGGCACTCCTTCCTCTCGACTGCTAACTATATTCTAAATTATTATTATTTTATTGTCAACCCCAACCCAAAAATTGTCATTTCCCCACCCAAAAAACCGGCCTCTCAACCGGTTTTTAGAAGTAAAAACTTAATTTAGCTTTGAACAAATTTAAGAATACTGGTAGCTATAAAATTAGAATTAGTAATGTTTTCTGTTGATTGAACAATAACTTTTTCTCCAATTTTAAGAGTTGTTAATGGAATGTTGTTTT
>CAZXUS010000032.1:0-8901 GCA_964643985.1 uncultured Bdellovibrionales bacterium
CGTTTTTGGGCTTGTATAGAGTAGCCTTCTTGCTTCTGTTCTTTAGATGAGACTCGAACATAACTAACCGCTTTTTGTTTCATTGGATTTGTTTGTTTTAGACTGTTTTATATACTTTAAGCCTAATGGTATTTTTTAGCAATTTGTTAACGTATATTTTACTCTAAACTTTTCTGTCGATCGTAAGCTTTGATTACTGCCTGTTTTAAGTCGCGTGGCTTACATTCATATTTTTCAAATTCATGAATGTTGTCGTCCTTAATATGAAGTTGACCTTCACCTGTGTTACCGCGATGTTGTCCTTTCGAATAGTATTTATCATTTTTGACATCTTTAGACGAAATAACCCAATACTTTATAGTGTCACGCCATACAGCAACCCATATAAAAACATCTGCACAAGCAGGTTTTATTTGTTGGAAGTTCATCCAGAAAGGATGACGACTTGCAAACGAAAGGGCTTTTACAAAAAGAGGTTCTGCACTTTTTTTGTCGACAGCTCTTGACGCCTTTACCTCAATCTTAATCAGATTGTCTTCATGTTTTAACGCGATATCGTATTGACCGCTGTAATTGTCATCTAACTTTTTAATCGGTTTTAGGAAGTCTGGTTCAAGAGACATAAGTTGCCCTTGTGCCCAACGCTCACCAAACCCTCTGGGCGATGCTATTTCAAATATATATAGATACATTTTCTTGATATATATTCATCTCGTATCTGATAGTAATCATCAAGCGATAACTTCCCATATCCCATTAGCGATGATATTAAATACTCGTATTCGTTGAATGGGTATACAGATACTAAGTCATCAAGTCTTTGTTGGACATTCTCTTTATCATTTTTACTTAATTCCTCAATCAGCTTGTCTAGTTTATTTTTTAGTAATTCCATATGTTTAATTTATTGTTAATAATGTTTTAGGATTTGCAATGTTTTCTAGAATGTAATCTTTCTCAATCTTTGAAAAATCAAAAATTTTCATAATGTAATTGTCTAATTCTTGATATAGTTCTATTATAGTTTCTCGTTTGTTAGAGCTTTTTTTTAGCAATTTATCAACGATATTTTCTATTTCCGCATGCTGTTTCTTGCTCAATATTGGAAGCGGAAGCTTTTCTATGTCGCCTTTTAATGCCTTTAATGCTGAAAATTTCTTTTGATATATAAACTGGTAAGGACTGGAGTTGTATAAGGCGAGAATTGTCTTGATTGGGTAGTGATTTTTATTGGGGATCATTATGTTGGCACTATTTAGGGTAAGTCTTTTTTGGTTATCATACGCAAATACAAGTTGTTTGCATATAAATTTATATATCAATTTTTCATCTGCCCTGTATTTGTGCATAGGAGCTACTTGTTGCATTTCATCGGGGTTAAACTCGATATATTTATTAACACCTGTTGTAACATATCTTTTGATGTTTTTTCCTGTAATAATACCTTCTGCACCATTTGTTTTTTCTTCAAGAAGATATTTTTTGTTGTTTCCCGTAACTATACCTAATGCCCAATCTGCCTCACCTTCCAAGGAGGTGTGTTTCTGAATATAGATCTTTTCAAATATCATTAAATCCTTATCATTATGGAAACTATTTAGGGAGTAATTATCTTTAAGTGAATCTTGAACGAGTAAAATATTCGTGTCGTCTTTGGTGTATTTTATTTGGTGATTCGTCTTGTTCTTTTGTTTCGTTATGTCTAAGCGTAATACGGGAGTAAATACGTTCTTAAATGCCCGTCCAAGATCTACTATATTTTCTATGGTAGTTTCTTCAATAAGGATCTTCCTTATGTCTGAGTGAACCTTTATTTTTAGAAATGATTCAGGAAGTATAAAAGATAATCTTCCACCATCCTTTAACAGTTGAACCCCCCTATCTAAAAAGAAAGAGAAGGATTCTTTTGATTTTATCCTGGGGTAGATGTTCTTAACTGTCGATGTGTCTGTGTCTGACATATGTAGACCCCATGGAGGATTTGTTATTACAGAATCAAATTTTTGAGTATGTTTTTGAGTATCTGTTAAGGTATTTAAATGAATTATATTAGGGCAAAAATCATGTTTTGGATATGCTAAAAACAAATTTACTTTTGATATTTCAACTGCATTTTTATCGAAGTCAAAAACCCATACGTTTTTTGGGTTTTTAATCTTACGTGCAACTTCAATTAGAAATTGACCCGTTCCACAGCAAGGATCTAAGGTTCTATCTGATGGCTTAATCCTACTTTTTACTATGCTTCGAACTACTGATTTGGGTGTGTAATAGGCACCATCCTTTGATTTATCTCCTTCGCTCCGAATCGATTGATACACTAGCCCTAGAAGATCTTCATCTGTTTCGGGTATATCTAATGCAAGTAATTCTTTGGAGATTTTTTTTTCAAGAAGATTTTTTTGCCATTTCGCTAGTGCTTTTTGCGTAGAAGGATGTTTGAATAAAATAGAATCAAAGACTAGATCTAGTTCATCAAAATCGGCTAGTTTATTTTTCTTTAAAAAACTAACAGCAAGAGAAAATAAGACTGTATCGATAGAAAGTTTATTAGATTCCATAATTTGAAATACACCATGAAGAAATAATCGCAGTTCAGGTGTGTTCCCGTATTCTTCGGGAATAAAGAAAGTCTTTGATTGGCTTTTATTTGCTCTTTTGTTTAATCTGTTTGTTGCACCTGAGACGATCCCATCATTCAACTGATTTACTTCGGATCTGAGCAATAGTGACTTGTTGCTTTTTTTTTGTTTATTAAGTAGCCTTGTTTTTACCCAGTTTCTAACGGTTGCCGAAGAGACATTTAGTATTTGTGACGCTTCAACGTAGTCGATATATTCACTTATTGCGTTACTATTTCCCATATTTTTTCTTTGGTATAAATTTATATTTAATTAAGAAATTTTTGAATTCTTCTTTGCTAATCCTAAATTCCTTTCCTATTTTATAGGCATTTAATTTACTAGCTTTAATATAACGATAGATTGTCATATTAGAGACTCGTAAACTGTTTGCTAGTTCCTCTACTAGATAGAAGTCTTTCTTTTTATTCATTGTATTTTCTTATTTTATCTATTCCAAAGTTGATAGTGTTTTTTTAGTAATTCTTCTTATGAGTCAGCCGGGAATCAGTGAGTTGGTGGGAGTGGTGAAGCTCAATGATGGAAATTTCTTTCCGGATATGTCGGCTCCCAATATCGGTAAGGCTTTGAAGGTTATTGCTGCAGTAGCAGGAACAAATTTTGGAATTTTTGAAGATCTTAAAACCGGGGATGTTAGTAAGACTTTAGAAAACATTTCAAAACGTTTTCAAGGTGTTGGTCCTCAAATTCTTACGGTAAACTCTCTTATTGCAACTAAAGGATTCCTTGAAATTAAAAAGGCTTTGCCGGAGACAGAAATTGCACTTTTCAGCGTTCCGACCGATATGACTATTGAAGAATGCAAAGCTAAGTATGATGGTAAGACTCCAGGAGAAAAAATCCTTTTTGATCTTGAGTTTTATCTTGAGCAATGGGAAAAGTTCAAATCATCCGTGAATACAGGAGAACTTCCGGCCAATGGGAACATTGATCAGCCATTTAGCCTGGCTGTTTGTTCTCCCAAAGAATTGGATTTTCTGAATGATTCTGGAATGGGAGAATACTTTAAATGGGTTTGCCCAAGTATTCGTGATGAATGGATGAAAAAAGATCATCAGGAAAGAACTACCGGTGTCAAAGAAGCTCTTTTGAAGAACGCAAAGTATGTTGTTATGGGAACCCAGATAATTGTGGGTAATCCAGATGGCGGTGTTTCAGCGGAAGAAAGTCGGCAGCGTACTTTAGAAGAAGTGCAGGCTGCTTATAAAGAAATGTCATAGACAAGGAGGAATAATGGGAATTGGAACTAAAAGAGGAATAGAACTTTTCAAGAGATGCGGTGCATTGCTTGAGGGGCATTTCCGACTTACAAATGGAAATGATGGAACTCACTATGTTGCCAAAGATGTTTTGCGGGATACGGACCAAGAGGCTTTGGAAGAAATTTGCCGTGGAATTGCAGAAGATTTCAAAATTATGGATGTTGACACGGTGGTTGGTCCCGAAAGTGGCGCTGTAAAATATGCTGAATATGTGGCTAAATTTCTGTCTGTGTTAACAGGCCGGAAAATCAAAGCTGTTCGAGCCAGGAAAGTTCCTGATGGCAAAAAAGAATTCTTTATTGCTGAAGAGGATCTTCCGGAAATTCGTCATAAAGATATTCTGGTGGTGGAAGATGTCTTTACTACCGGTCTAAGTGCTGCCAGGGTGGTGAGTTTTCTGAGAAAACATGATATTAAAAGCGTTAAAGTCGGTGGTGTCTGGAATCGGGGCAATGTTACTGCCGAAGATTTGGGAGTTGGCGTTTTTATTTCCCAGATTGCTCAAAGCTATCCTACTTTTGAGCCGGGTGATGACTGCCCTGGATGCCAGGAAGAAATTCTCTATGACCTCAAGTTTGGTCATGGCAAAGATCTTGTTGGTAAACATCCTTTGGCTCAGGAAAATTAATAAGAAGTACTATCGTGTACACAAAAAAAGGTTTTGAGTGTGAATTATACTCAAAGCCTTTTTTATTTGTAATGTTTTGACTTGTAAAAATTAGACAACGAGTTGTTTTATTTTCCTAGAATGAGACAGGGGCTGTTTCGTGTCTTATTTGTCTTATTTTATTTTTGAGACCCTGACCTAATCTCCTTGAATTATTGCTTTGGATATAACCCCAGGAAAGCCTTTAGAAATCCCTATGGTTGCAAGTTCTAGACCGAGGTTGCCCGCAGACCATAGAAAAAATCCTTTTTGGGCGCTTAGTTTTTTAAATAGGGATTCGGCGTCAAGTTGCTGACTTGTGCATCACCTTCGGCTCGCACTCGTCGAGCACTTCCTGCCCGAGCTCGCCCCATTCTCTATAATTCCTCGCCAGCTCGAAATCTAGGGGCTCCGCTTTTCGAATCCCTTCCTCTCTGCAACCTAAAAACCCCTTTCGGGGTTTCAGTTGCGGAGAGGAAGGGATTCACCCGACGTTTCGCTTACGAGTATAAACTTCTCATCCCTTCTCCCGATCAAAACAAAAACAGGCAATAAGCCTGTTTTCATTTTGATTAGCGGAGAGGAAGGGATTCGAACCCTTGGATCCCGTAAAGAATCAACACCTTAGCAGGGTGCTGCTTTCGACCGCTCAGCCACCTCTCCAAAATATTTTAATTTCAAAATTGTTATTAGAAACAATCTCTACAAGTAATAAATTAGCTTATTTTTGCCGGATTGTAAAGACTTTTTATATTAAAATATGCACTTTTTGTTAGGTAGTTGGCTATGTAGCAAAATTGAAAATTAAAACATTGTGAATTGATTGTGAATTGAAAATTAGCGAAGCACTAGCTTTGTCTGGCGATTGCTAGAGCTTGAATGGATTTCGGTTTTAATTTTCGAAGTTGCTTGCTACATTCCATTAAGGTGTTGCCGGTAGTGCAGATGTCATCGATTAATAGAATGCGATGATTTTTTATTTTATCAATTTGGGATAAATCAATTTGAAAAGCGTCTTGAATATTTTGCTGGCGGTCCTCAGATTTTTTGAGAGTGGCTTGAGTGGAAGTGTATTTAATGCGGGTTAAAATTTTTGTGTCTGTCTTGATAGGGAAGCTGGGTAGCAAATTTTGAGCTAAATTTTGGGCTAATAATTCAGCTTGATTAAAGCCTCGCCATCTTAATCTAAACGGATGAAGGGGAACAGGGATAATTAAATCGGGAAGGGCCAGCTTATTTTTTTGAAAAGTTTTAATTAAAAGTTTAGATAAGGGGACTGATAATTCGTCGATAAATTTATATTTAAAATTGTGAACTAATTTTACTATGAGCGGATTTTCATAACTGCTAGCGGTAGTCAGGGCATCCAGGGGTGGTTTTTCTAATTTGCAATAACGGCAAACTTCGCCGTATTCAGTTAATGATTTTTCACAAATTGGGCAGATTTGCCAAGAATTAAGTTTGATTAAATTTAAACATTCAGAACATAAAAAAGTTCCTTCTCTTTGACAGCCCAGACATTTTTTGGGAAGAATTAGGTCGAGGGTAAAAGTTTCTATTTTTTGAAGATGTTTTTTGATTTTCAAAATTTTTTAAATATTCAATAATCAACATCCAATATCCATTCAATATTAAATAAATAAACATTCAATGGTCGTTGTTTGAATATTAGAATATTGGGTGTTGAATGAATGTTGAATATTGGGTGTTGAATATTTGTTGAGTAAATTTTTTATTTACTTAACCGTAATCTTTTTATCTTTAACATCTAAACTAATTTTTTTAGGATTAGAATCTAGAATTTTTTGAGCTACTAGGGGCTCGATAATTTTTTCAATTTGTTTTTTGATTAAACGGGCTCCTTGCTGGGGACTGATGCTTTTTTGGGCAATAAAATCTTGAACGGCTTTGTTAAAGGTAAGCTTAATTTTTATTTCTTTAAGACGTTTCACTAAAATTTGAAGTTCATTTTGAGCAATCTTTTGAAGATCGATTTTTTTCAAATAATTAAATATCAGAATGCTATCAAGTCGATTAAGAAGTTCTTTAGACAATGCTTGAGAAAGTTCTTTCTGAATAGCCTTTTTGGTTAGCTTTTCTTGATTATCCAAGGAGTTATCTGTGGGGTTGAATCCAATTTCTGATAATTGATTCAATTCTGAAGTTCCAATATTAGAAGTTAGAATAATGACCGTGTTTTTGAAATTTATTATTCGGCCTTTGGCATCTGTGATTTTTCCTTCATCTAAGATTTGAAGTAAAATATTTAGAATATTTTGATCGGCTTTTTCAATTTCGTCAAATAATACTACGCTGTAAGGATTTTGGCGAACTTTTTCAATCAGGCTCTTGTCTTCATCATAACCAACATAGCCAGCCGGAGCTCCGAGAAGTTTTGAAATGGAATGTTTTTCCATAAACTCACTCATATTGATTTGAATTAAATTATTGTCTTGAAGCGGGGTTAAGGAATCGGCTAAAATTTTAGCGGTTAGGGTTTTGCCGACGCCAGAAGCTCCAATAAGTAAAAATGAACCGAGCGGTTGATCGGGGTCTGAAACACCGCTAGAACGTCTTAGCAAAGTGTTGTAGATTTCCTTAATTACTTTATTTTGCCCAATAATTTTTTCTTTAAGAGCAGTCTTCATTTTGGTCGGAATGTTGTGATTTTTTTCGGTTAAAAGCTCAACTGGAATTTTGGCTGATTCGGCTACTGTTTCAATTATGTCTTGGGGGTCTAACTTAACAGGACTATTTTTTTCGGTTTTTTTGATTTCAAGTTTAAGTTTCGAAATTTCTTTTTTAATTGATTGTTCTTTGTCTCGAAGTAAAATGGCTTCTTCGTAAAGATCGGAAATTACCAAGGTTTCTTTTTCTTTTATAATTTTTTCTAGAACTTCTTTTCTTTGATTAAGTTTTTTATAGGTTGAAATATTGATAGCCGTGGTTCTTTTTTTAGCAGAACTTTCGTCGATTAAATCAATGGCGCTGTCAGGCAAAAATTTATTAGGAAAATATCTTTTAGCTAGTTTGGCGGATAGTTTTATGGTTTCTGTCGAAATGGTAATATTGTGGTATTTTTCGTAGAGAGGTTTTATGCCAGTTAAAATTTTTTCAGTTTCTTGAATGGTGGGCTCGTTGGCGAAAATTGTTTGAAATCTTCTTTCTAGGGCGGGGTCTTTTTCGATGTGTTTTCGGTATTCATCTAAGGTAGTAGCGCCGATAACTTGAATATCTCCTCTAGATAGAGCTGGTTTCAAGAGATTGGCGGCATCCATCCCGCCCATAGCGTTTCCCGCTCCGACTAAAGTATGAATTTCATCGATAAATAAAATTATATTTTTATTTCCCGAAGCTTCTTTGATGATTTGTTTTAAGCGAGCTTCAAATTCGCCTCGAAAATTAGTTCCAGCAATCATTAAGCCGATATCTAGATTGATTATTTTTTTGCCGTTTAGGTAGTGGGGCGCTTTGCCTTGATTTATTTTTTGAGCTAGACCTTCGACAATCGCAGTTTTTCCAACGCCTGGCTCTCCGACTAAAACTGGATTATTTTTGTTTTTTCTTCCGAGAATATTGGAGATTCGTTTTAATTCGTTGTCTCTTCCAATTAAAATGTGTTTTTCTTTAAGAGCGCTTTGATTTAAGTCAGTTCCGAAGTCTTTTATTGCAGATTTATGGTTTGCTGATTGTTGAGTGGAAAAGAAGTTTTCAATTATAGCTTGAATTTCGTTGGTAAATCTGGGGTCGCTGTCATTATAAGAAGCATCGTCGAGATTTTTATTAGTTTCAATTACAATATTTTTATTGAAATATTTATTAATAAAAGCAGGGTCTTTTTTTGTTAAAAAAGATAACAAGGAGTGAAAAAGATGCTCTGTTCCAACATAGGGAGTTCTTGAAATAGAGGCAATTTTAAAAGCTTTAATTAGAACATCTTTGACGGAAAAATTCAAAGGTCTTTTTTTAATTTCTAGATTGGTCGGCAGAAGGCAGTTTTTTTTCAGAAGATCGTGCATAATAAATTCACCCAAGCTGCCCTTTTTTTGAGATAAAGCATTCACTAAAAAAATACCATTTATTTTGGATAAATTTTTTGATTGGGAGATGACTTTTGTTTTATTTAGAACAAAACGAGCATTTTTTGATAGTTTTTCTTGTTTGAAATTTTTCATAATGTTTTTAAATATTTACTATGATTATTGTAAGCTGGAATTATTTTTGCATAAATTTAAAAAAATGTTATAATTGTTTTAGAGACTGTTTTTAATCACAGTTTTGTCTGCCTCGGTAAATCTTAGCGAGACGGGTTACGAAATTTATCAATTTTGAGATAAATTATTTAAAAATT
>CAZXUS010000033.1:0-8090 GCA_964643985.1 uncultured Bdellovibrionales bacterium
AATTTTTAAATAATTTATCTCAAAATTGATAAATTTCGTAACCCGTCTCGCTAAGGTTTACCGAGGCAGACAAAACTATGATTGGAAACAGTCCCTTAATTAAACTAAATTCATCAAAGAATAAATTGGTTTGATTATAGCAATTGCGAAAAAGGCTACTGCCACACCAATCACCACCATTAAAATTGGCTCAATTATTGAAGATAGATTTTGGGTAATTTGGTTGACTTCTTCTTCGTAAAAATCAGCTAACTTTTCTAAAATATCAGGAGTTTTACCCGTGTCTTCTCCGACTTTTAACATTTTTACGATTAAAAAAGGAAAGGGAGTCTCATTTTTGCTAAAAATTTCTGATAAGGCCTTTCCTTTCTGAACTTCTTCAGAGGCTTTCAGGGTGCTATTTTTGAAATAATGATTACCCAAAGTATCAGACGTAATTTTCAAAGCTTCCACCAACGACACGCCACTCTTTAAAAGCGAACTTAAAATTCTTGCAAATCTAGCACTATTCAATTTAACTACTAATGTTTTTATAATTGGTGTTTTAAGAAAAATTTTATGAAAAATTATTTTCCCCGGTTCACTTCTATAAAAAAATATTGTTCCTCCCACAAAAGCAAAGATAACCCCAAAAGTAATTAGAATATTGCTAGCCATAAAATTACTAACAGCTATTAAGACCTTAGTTATAAATGGTAGTTCTGCTCCAAATTCCGCAAAGACACTGGTTATTTTGGGGATTACAAATATCATCATTAAAATCGAAATAACAATCATAACGATAATTATAATCGCCGGATATATTAAAGCTCCCCTAATCTTAGAAATTAACTTATGATCTTTTTCTAATTGCAAAGACAAAATATTTAATATTTCCTCAAGCGAACCTCCGGTCTCTCCTACCTTAATCATAGAAGTAAAAACTTTATTAAAAGCTTGTGGATGCTTAAGCATTGCATCGGCTAAAGATATTCCTTTCTTAACATCCTCGCCTAGAGTCAAAATAACCTTTTTAAAACTTTTATTTTCTTCTTGTTCCCCTAAAATATCCAAAGCCCTGGACATCGAAAGACCAGAGGCAATCATCACTCCTAGATGCCGACAAAAAATCATTTTTCCTTTAAGCGGAATCGACCCAGCACCCAAAAGAAACTTTTTTTTAATAGGTCTTTTTTTTATTTCATCAATATATACCGGCCAAAAACCATCAGCTTTAATTTTTTCGGCCGCTTCTGTCCCAGACCCAGCCTGAATTGTGCCTTTTTTCTCTTTTCCCTTTTTGTCTTTAGCTAAATACTCAAACTTTGACATATTTAAATATTATTCTTTAGTGACTCTTAAAATTTCCTCTAGACTGATTTCTCCCTTTACCGCCTTTATGAAACCATCCATAATCATCGTATTCATCCCTTCTTCAATCGCTTTTTTTTCGATATCTGTTGCTATAGCGTTTTGACTAATCATTTTCTTTATAGGTTCAGTCACTTCTAGCACTTCATAAATTCCCATTCGCCCTTTATATCCCTCATTATTACAAGCTTTACAACCAGCACCTTTGTAAAATTTTAAATCTTCAATTGACTTTATAGACCCAAGCTCTTTAGGAAGATTTTTTTTGTTTTTTTCCAATGCTTCCAAAATTGATTCAAAATTTATTTTTTTACTTAACTCTTCGATTTCCCTTGGTTCTAATTTATATTCCTCTCGACATTCTGGACAAACTTTTCGAACTAATCTTTGTGCTACAATCGTATTAACAGTTGAAGCAATCAAAAAAGCTTCGGCATCCATATCAACCATTCTAGAAATAGCGGCGGCGGCTGAATTAGTATGCAAAGTAGATAGTACTAAATGACCAGTCATGGCGGCATTTAAAGATATCTTCATAGTTTCATTGTCTCTAATCTCACCTACCATTATTATGTCTGGATCTTGACGCAATAAAGATCTTAAACCAGCGGCGAAAGTCATCCCGACCTTTGACTTAACTTGAGTTTGATTAACTCTGGACATTTGATATTCGATTGGATCTTCGATAGTCGAAACATTCACTTCGGGCGTGTTAAGCATTCCTAAAATCGTATACAAAGTTGTCGTTTTACCACTTCCGGTTGGTCCTGTGACGAGAAAAATTCCATTCGGTTGTTCAATAGCCCTTTGAACTCTCGCTAATGATTCATCGATAAGACCAATCTTTTCCAAAGTTAAACCCTTGGAAGAATCGTCCAAAACTCTCATTACTATTTTTTCTCCAGCAAAAACTGGGATAATCGAAACTCGAAAAGAAATTCGCTTATCATCAACTTCTATTTTGAACCTTCCATCTTGAGGAATTCTATGTTCGTCTAATTTTAAATTTGATAAAACCTTAATTCTAGCCACGATGCCAAACATTACTTGTTTTGGTAAGGTCATTGCATCATGTAAAACACCATCTACCCGATAACGCGCTCGAACTTCTTTTTCATCTGGTTCAATATGAATATCAGAGGCTGATTCTAAAATAGCATGTTCCAAAAGAGTATCGACAATTTTTATAATCGGTAAATCTTCGGCTATTTTTTTAAGTTCATTTTGATCAGTTTCTTCGTTAACTTCACTATTTATTATTTCTCCGAACTCAGCTTGTAAACTTTTTTTA
This sequence comes from uncultured Bdellovibrionales bacterium, assembly GCA_964643985.1. GTDB lineage: Bacteria > Patescibacteriota > Minisyncoccia > Moranbacterales > DUUL01 > UBA2773. The sequence continues at coordinate 2,642 of CAZXUS010000033.1, forward strand.
TATTGCTTAAGAGATTCTTTAATACTTTCCTCGGTAGTTAAACAAGGAATTATATTAAACCCTGTTTTCTTTTTGAGATAATCTATAATTTGAATATTTCCTGGATCCAACATTGCGACTCTCAATTTATCACCATCCTTTTTAAACACAATGACGTTATTTTTTTTCGCTATTGATTCAGAAATAATTTGAAGCACTTTTTTGGGAATTTCTTTTTTCTCTAAATCCACGAAAGGAATACCTAAAATATAAGCGTGCATTCGCTTGAGATTCATTTCAGAAATTAACTCTTTTTTTATTAATAAATCACCCAGATAAACTTTGCTTTTTTCAGCCTCTGCAAAAACAGTTTCCAATTTTTTATTATCAATAAAATCAGAATCCTCTAGAAAACTTTTTAATTGATTTGATTCAACGTGCATTTTTTTAAATTATTCAATAATTTCTTTGATTCTATCAACAATTTCATTCAAAGTATATTCTGATTTAACTAAATAATTTCTTGCTCCAAGATCGAGCGCTTTCTGAACATTGCTTGAACCACTTAAATTAGTCAGCAGAACTACTGGAACATTTTTTTTCATTTCGTTTAGTTCCTCTAAAACTTCTAATCCATTTTTTTTGGGTAAAATAATATCCAAAAGAATTAAATCATATTTATTCTTCTTTAATAAATCCGAAGCGATTTCTCCATCAACAGCAGTTTTAACTTCAAATTTATTAGCCTCAAGTGCCTCTTTCAAGGTGTCCCTCAAAACTTTTTCATCTTCGACAAAAAGTATTTTATTTTTTTTCATTTTTATTACAAATATTTTTTAAAAAAATAATTAAAATTATATTCAAGAACCGTCTTTAATCACGGTTAGTAAAAAGCTGGCAAACTCATGTAAAACGTGCTTCCTTTTTTCTTTCTTGATTCAAACCAAATTCTTCCATCCAATTCTTTTAAAATAGTTTTTGATATATACAAACCAACTCCTGTTCCATCGACCGCTATTTTTTCAGCCGCCATCGCTCGATAAAATTTATCAAAAACAAAAGGCTGAGCCTTTTTTTCAATTCCACAACCACTATCTTTGACTCTAATAATTAAATTATATTTTTTATTATAAATTTCAATCTCAACTTCACTTTTTTCAGAGCTATATTTCAAAGCATTTTCAATAACATTGTTAATGACAATTTTTATTTTTTTCTGATCAGTTTTGACATAGCTCATTTCACTATTATCAATAAAATTAAATTTTATTTTTTTCGAATTAGCAAAAATAGTCAATTCTGCTAGTATTTCTTTGATTGTTTTTTTTATATCAATTTTTTGAAAAACTAATTCCTTTTTACTCTGATCCAGTCTTGATAAATAAACAAAATCATTAACCAAGCTAACTATATTATTAGTTGAATCTGCTAATCTATTCGTATAAATTTTTTGTTTTGATGTTGTCTTCTCTTCATTTAAAAGCTCTAAATTCCATTTGATATTTGTGATTGGACTTCTAATCTGATGAGAAATTAAATCGATAAATTCTTCTTTCAATCGATAATTAACAATAACTTTTCGAGAAGATTCCGCAATTATGTTACCGATAATTAAAATTACAGCCGATTCCAAAGCCACAAAAATAACAGCCGTTCTTGGATCATCAACAAAATTCAAGGCTAAATAATAAGTAAATATCATCCCGGTAATATTGATAAAAGCCATTGTCAAAATCAAGAAATCCGGTAATTGCCAAAACGGAACTCCGTATTGAATAGAATCCTCTTTTATCTTTTGTATCATTGTTTTTTTCATTTTTGTTTTTGCTACAACTAATATTTATTTTTTTATTTTATTTTTTCTAAATAATCTTTCAAAAAAACTTTCAAATCAGGTCGATCAACGGCATAAGCTAAAATAGCTTTCAAATAATTCAGCGGATCTCCAGTTGTCATCCATTCCCCATTCTTTACTTTTTTAGCATAAAATTCTCCACCGTCTTGAATATATTGCTTAATAGCGTCTACAATCCAAAGTTCGTCTCCTTTACCAAGCTTTGTATTTTTTAAAACATCTACAATATCTTGATTTAAAATCATCCGACCAAAATCTGCTAAATTTGAAGGAGCAGTTTCAACTGATGGTTTCTCTACGATATTTTTTATTCTCATCGTACCTTCTTCCAAGCCAACTATTCCATAACGATCCACTTGATTTTTTGGAACCTCTTGAACGCCGATCATATGATGACCAGTCTCATAATAGTCATCGACCATCTGTTTGGTAAATGAAGTTTTTGATTTCACTAAATCATCACCCCAAACAAAAACAAAAGGTTCATTTTTCACCAAACTAGCTGCCGATAAAACAGGGGTTCCATTTCCATAGGGACCTTTTTGTCTAACATAGATAAAATTCGCCATTTCTGATATTTTAACTATCTCCTTAAATTTTTCATCTTTCCCGCTCTTTTTAAGATCATGTTCAAGCGCCCAGCTATGATCGAAATGATCTTCAAGCGGTTTTTTATCCCATTTTGTCACCAAAATAATATCTTCTATTCCCGCCTCCACTAGCTCCTCTACAACTAACTGAATAATTGGTTTATCAACAATTGGAAGCATTTCTTTTGGCATTGATTTAGTGGCTGGCAACAATCTCGTTCCCGATCCGGCCACCGCTACAATCGCTTTTCTAATTTTCATCACTTAATTTATTTACTGATTATCTCGTAACCCGTCTAGAATCTCACCACATATTAGGACAAGTTCTTAGGTCAATTTCTTCTTAGCAATATTTTTTAATTTTTCATTAAATTCAGCAATTGCCGTCTCAGTTTTAATATCAAAATTTTTATAAATTCCTTTTTCTTTTACAATTATTCCCGCTTCCAATAAAGAATCAAAAGTTCCAGCGTCTAACCAAGCTCCTTTTATTTTCTCAACTCTAAGCTCGCCTAATTCTAAATATTTTTTATTGATATCAGTAATTTCAATTTCCCCCCTGTTTGAAGCTTTCAAGTTTTTAGCAATTTCTACTACTCGAGAATCATAAATATAAGCACCCGTCACACTATAATTACTTTTAGGATTTTGAGGTTTCTCTTCGATACTTATAACCCGGCCTTCTTCGTCAAATTCAGCCACTCCAAATCTCTCTGGGTCTGAGACTTCTTTAACGAAAATCTGACCACCTGTCTCAAAACTCTTGATAGAATCGCTAAGATTATCTTCAAAAATATTGTCTCCTAAAATCATTGCCACATTATCATTATCAATAAATTCTTCTCCTAAAATAAAAGCATCTGCCAAACCTCTTGGAACAGTCTGAACCATAAATTCCAAATGAACATCTAATTTCTCAAAAACTGAACCCAATAAATTCAAAAATTGTCCTGAATGTTCAGGGGATACTATTATTAAAATTTCTTTTATCCCCGCTCTCACCAAAGTATTAATCGGATAAAAAATCATTTGTCGATCATAGACTGGCAATAACTGTTTGCTAGTCGTCACAGTCAAAGGAAATAAACGAGTGGCTGTTCCCCCCGCCAAAATTATTCCTTTCATAATTTTTTTATTATTTTTCATTGTGTTTATTTTTAGGTCGGTAATATTGAGAATCAAATAGTAAAAATAAAATTTCACATTGATTAGCTACTGCTTTTAAAAAATCGTCATTCTGATTTGCCAAATCACCATTAGCTGGTAATATCAAAAAAGCTTTAATATAAAAATTATCTAATTCAGAATAAAAAATTTCGAATTCATCATTTTTAAAATTTTTCTTTTTATTATAAATATCTAATAAATTTTTAACTCCTATTTTGTTGACCTTTTCGTCTTTTTTCAAATTATGGCCACCAATTTTTTCTATCAACACCCTTCTATTTTTAGTATTGATAATTTTTAGCCAAGCTTGTTTCCTACTAGTCGCGCTACAAACTATGTTTAACAATTCATTTAAAGCCTCTTTAAGCTCTTCTCTCGTAGTCGGCGCCGGTCTTTTCATTCTATCTAACAAATCCCGAATAACAGAAAAACGAACATTAACTTTCCCTAAATACTGAAAAGTTTCTAATAATTCTTTTTCTCTGTTTTTTAATTTTGATGACAAATAAAAAGACGCCTGCTCTCTTTTCCGAACCACGTAATCATAATGCCAAAATAAATAAACCGTAAAAAAGAAACTAAAAACTAAACAAAAGGTTTCAATAGTATCCTCGGAAATCCAACTCAGACCATTATTGATAATATTGGGAATAAATAAAATTGCAAACAACAACACGAACAAACCCAGACCCAAAACAACTTTTGCTCTTTGAAATTTATCTAGTCTCATAAAACGCTAGGCTCCTTTCTATTAAATAATTGCTATTATACTTTATCGAAAACAGTCCTATAATTCCTTATTACTATAATAACTCATTATTCAAATAAACACAAAATAATATTAAAAAAATTTAAATTTTTTTCCTTAAAATAAAGAAACCTTTGATTTTTTTGTCAAATTTAATTGAAAAAATCTTGTCCTGACCGCCGTGAGCAGACTCTAAATTTTCCGCAGAATCATCGTTAATTTCAATAATTTTTGTTTTATATATTTCACTAGGAGTGACCGCTTCGATTGAATCACCTTTCTTAAAAGAATTATGCACAAAAACTTTTCGAATAGCGGAATCTAAATTTTCAAAATCCTCCAAACTTATTCCGATAAACATAAGTTTCGCTTCCTTGGCGGCTTCATCAAACAAATGAGGAGGCTCAGTTTGAAACATAAAACCCTTCCAATAACCTCGATTAGAAAGATTTTCTAATTCCTTTTTTTGCTCTTTAATTAATACTTTTAAAACTTGAGGTTTGGCACCTTGCAAGCCTTCCATCGCTTTTTTGTAAGCTCGAACTACCATCGCAACATAATAAACGCTCTTAGTTCGCCCTTCAATTTTAAATGAATCGATTCCCGCTTCTTGCAATTCCTTCAAATGCTCAATCAAACAAATATCGTTGCTATTAAATAAATAAGTTCCATTTTGGTCTTCTTCTAATTTAATTTCAAATCGATTTTTATCGTCAACAATATTCATTGTTTTTATTTCATTATCTTTTTTGTTTACATTGTACTTAGGGATTACAAGTTTGAGTAAAGTTCTAGGAAAAATCGAGCAGAGAACAGAGTTTAATTTATCTGGTAAATGGAGTGAGTCGCGGAGATTTTGACGACGAAATTTGCCAAACTCGGAATTCCCGTGATATTTCCATCGACAAGGCTGGGCACAGTCTCCTAGATTAGCGCTGCGATTCAACATCCATTTTGACAAAATACACCGCCCGCTATAAGCCATACACATCGCACCATGTACAAAACACTCTAGCTTAATATCTGGCACCGCTTTTTTAATTTCTTTAATTTCCGCTAAAGAAACTTCTCTGGCTAGAATAATTCTTTTAGCTCCTTGATCTCGCCAAA
>CAZXUS010000034.1:0-8066 GCA_964643985.1 uncultured Bdellovibrionales bacterium
ATTGCAATTTTTCATTTTTAGTTAAATTTTCCAAAAATTTTATCACATTGACTATGGCCAGTGCTTCAAAAATTATTTGAAAAATTTATTCTAAAAATGAAAAATTTCGCAACGAAATTGTATTCAAGATTAATCTCTTTCTCCGCTTTTCTCTCAACGTATCTTTCAATACGTTTCGTTCAATGCTCAATTTCGCCTTGAATTGTATTGAAATTTTTAAATTCTGAATTGTGAATAAACTCAAATTTAAAAGCATTTATTTTAAAATATTATTCTGGATTCCCGTCCGCTCCGCCCGAGCTTAAGCGAGGCGAGCCTCCGCGGGAATGACAAAATAAATTTAAAAATTCGTTACTAAATATTATTTATAAATTACAAATTACAAATTGACCAAAAAGATATTTGGAATATTTTTCGTGTTATAATAAATTTAAATATATAGAAAAAATAAAAATTAAAACAAAAATATGAATGTTGTTTGGGTTATTGTAGCGGGGGTGGTTGGTTTTTGGGTCGGTCGAAAGTCGGTTGAAAGATTTTCTATTAAATCTTCAGAGGCTTTGGCGGGTTTGAGAAAAGAAGCGCAAGAAGCTTTAGAAGAGAGAACCGAGAAAAGAAAAGAGCAAATTGTGGAGATGATAAAAGAATTGGCAGTTCAGCAAAAAATTGTGGAGAGTTGTGATATTGAGAATAAGAAAAAAGGAGTGGAGCGAACGGATGTGGAGAAACGTTTGGGGGTGTCTAGAAGTACGGCTTTGAGATATTTGAATGAGCTAGAAAAAGAGGGTAAAATTAAGCAAGTTGGATTGTCCGGAAAAAGGGTTTTTTATGTTTTAAAGTAGGAGGGATTGAGGGGGTTTTAGGGTAGGGAAGAATTTCGTAAAAACCCTCCTGGCCTCCTCGCCTCGCTAAAGCTATGGCGAAGCGGGCCTTTGGGAAAGGGAGGAATCTGCTAAAATGTTTTATTTAAATTGAAATAAATGAAATAAAAATTTCAGAGCGAAGCTTCTCGGGAGTGGAATGAGCGAGATTTTTTGTTTTTGAAAATATTTTTTAATATGTTCTTAAATAGGGGTATTGTGGTCAAACCCGGGCGGTTTGAACACAATAGGGTTTTTGGTATTCAAAAATTTTAAGATTTGACAAATTTTATTTTAAAATATATAGTTACTTTGCTTGGAGAGGAATAGCTGATTTTGAGAATCTTCCTTCCCAGTTGAATCTGAATTTGATTTTCCTCTTCTAAGCACAAAAATAAAAAGGGCCCGTTCTAATTTCCAGGGTCCTTTTTTATTTGGTTTGAATTACGGTTTTTTATTAACAAAAAACGAATATTGTTGTATAATTAAGTCGCTTGAGGGGGGGTGAGCTAAGTTTTGATTGGTCACGTTGCTGAATTGGAGCGCCTACGACGCAAAGTTGTATCACGCGTCCGAAACGGCACCTCCTACGCAATCAAAATACGCGTGAGCCTCTCTCAAGTTAAAAAAGGGTGTTGTTTTTATAAAAATAACCCCTTTTGCTTTTGTTGAAAATAGTACAAGATAATTTTTACAAAATTAAAATGATTAAAAAAATTAAAGCTTTGGTTTTGTTTTCGGGCGGTTTGGATTCAATTTTGGCGGTTAAGCTTTTGGAAAAACAAGGAATTGAGGTAGCGGGAATTTGTTTTTCTAGTAATTTTTTTGGAGCAGAGAAAGCTCGAGAAATTGCTACGGCCAATAGGATTAAACTTTTCGTGGAAGATTTTAGTTTGGATATTTTGAATTTGGTTAAAAATCCTCCCCACGGTTTGGGGAAGAATATGAATCCTTGTGTTGATTGTCATGCTCGGATGTTTAGGCGAGCTCGAGAGTTTGCTAATAAGAAAGGATATGATTTTTTGGCTAGCGGAGAAGTTTTAGGACAACGACCTTTTTCTCAAAATAAACAAGCTTTAGTTGAAGTAGCTAAAACGGCTGGGGAAGAATTGTTAAGACCACTTTCTGCTAAATTATTGCCAGAAACAGAAATGGAAAAAAGGGGACTAGTTGACCGAGAACAGCTTTTAGATTTGCAAGGAAGACAAAGAAATCCGCAATCGGAACTAGCTGAGAAATTTGGAATAAAAGAATTTGAAGCTCCAGCGGGGGGTTGTCTTTTGACTGATCCGGCCTTTGGAAAGCGATTGGAAAAAGCGCTGGAGGAATTTCCTGAAATGGATTGTCTGGATGTGGAGTTGTTGAAAAATGGGAGAGTTTATTGGGCTAAATTAAAAGATTGTCAGAATTCTATTTTAGTTGTGATTGGAAGGGATAAAGATGAAAATCAAAGATTGGAAGAATTGTTTATAGAGAAAGATTTTTTGTTGAAACCAAAAAATGTAATGGGGCCGAATGTTTTGGTTCGAAGTTTTGGTTGTGATTTGAATTTTGATCAGAAAGAAATCGAAATTAAAGTGCCAAAAGAAAAACCGGCGGAGTTGATTGATCAAAATTTTTCTGATGAGATTGAGTTGTTCGAGGGTATCGGAATTTTGGCGGGTTGGTATATTAAAAAAGCGAGAGGTGAGAAAGTTAAATTTTTAGTTAAATATAGTTAGGGATTGTTTTCAATTAAAAAAGGAGGAAGTAATTATGTGTGAGAATGAAACAAACTGGGTTATTTGTGTCAATCCGGAATGTAATTTTGAGAGTGGGGATTTTTTTGCAAAAGAGATCGAATCAATTGAAGAAAATCAATGTCCTAATTGTGAAAAATTTTCTTTGGAATTAAGGAAAGTTTCAGGAGGAGCTTCTATTTGATGAAAGTAATAAAAAGTCAGTCCTGGACCTAGGTGCTGACTTTTTATGAATTATTTATGGTTGAATTTATTAAATTAAAAATAATCGATAAATAATTTATTGACTTTTAAGCTTAAATAAAGTATACTTAATTAACTAAGTTAATGAATGTTAAAGCCCTTAGAAATTCGGGTCTTAGTGAAATTTTTATATTCGTTTAGGTGGATTTATCTTGTCAACGCTTTGCGGAGGCGGATTAGTCTCCCTATTTTGAAAATAGAGAGAAGGGTTTTGTTCTTAGGAATAAAATTCTTCACAACCTTGCTAATTCCCGGATTTCTGATGGCTTTTTTTGTTGTCTTTTTGTTGGTATGGTGTATTATTAGGATGAACTTAGTTTTGAAATTCTAAATAATGATAAATTAAAAGAATTATTTATTTGATAGTTCTGGATTCCCGCCTGCGCGGGAATGACAGAGTGTAAGTTGGAATGACAGAATGTAAGTGGGAATGACAGAGATTTAAGCGGGAATGACAAAGTGTGAAGTGGGAATGACAGAGTAAGTAGCGGGAATGACAGAGATGAAAGCGGGAATGACAAAGTAAAATTGAAAATTAATAATGTAATTATTTTTTATGTTGAGATCTCATACTTGTGGTGAATTGAATAAAAAACAAATTGGTGAAAAAATTGAATTGGCGGGCTGGGTGCATAGTCGGAGAGATCACGGCGGAATTATTTTTATTGATTTACGAGACCGATATGGGATTACTCAGATTAAATTTAATCCAGCTATTAGTGAAGAACTTTTGAAAAAAGCAGAAGATTTGAGAAACGAATGGGTGATTCAAATTGGAGGTAAGGTGATTGCCAGGCCTTCTGAAATGGTAAATAAAAAATTAGCAACCGGAGAGATTGAAATCGAAGTGACTGAATTGAATATTTTGAATAAATCTAAAACTCCTCCTTTTGTTTTGAATGATGAAAAAAGCGAAGAAGCCAATGAAAACATTCGGTTGAAATATCGATATGTTGATTTGCGACGACCAAAAATGCAAGAAATGTTGAAAGTTCGAGACGAGATGATTCGGGATATGCGAGAGTATTTTTATAAAAAAGATTTCAGGGAAGTTCAAACTCCGATTTTGACTAGTTCTAGTCCAGAGGGTGCGCGTGATTTTATTGTGCCTTCTCGGATTCATCCTGGAAAATTTTATGCTTTGCCTCAAGCACCGCAACAGTTTAAGCAATTGCTGATGGTGGGAGGAGTGGACCGATATTTTCAAATTGCGCCTTGTTTTCGAGATGAAGATTCACGAATGGACCGACATTATGGCGAATTTTATCAATTGGATATGGAGATGAGTTTTGTTAATCAAGAGGATATTTTTCAAATTATGGAACCGTTGATGATTGAATTGACGGAAAAATATAGTGATAAAAAAGTTATTGAAAAACCTTTTCCAAAAATTGCTTGGCGAGAAGCGATGAATAAGTATGGTTCGGATAAACCGGATTTGCGATTTGATTTAGAAATTGTTTCAGTTAGCGATTTGGTGAGGGGTTGTGAATTCAAGGTTTTTGCTGATATGGCTTCAAAAGAAGGTTACGTGGTGCATGCTTTGAAAGTGGATCAAGGTGGAGAAAAGTTTAGCCGAAAAGATATTGATGAGTTGACTCAAACTGCGATGAATACTGGAGCGAAAGGTTTGGCTTATATCATTGTAAAAGAAGATGGAGAATTGCAATCACCAATTGTAAAATTTTTGGGTGATGAAACGGCCGGTAAAATTATTGAAACTGTTGGTGCTGAAAAGGGTGACATTGTCTTTTTTGGAGCTGATAAGTGGCGAGAGGTTTGTGAGGCTTTGGGTGCTGTTCGAGATGAGTGTGGGGTACGATTAGGCTTGAAGGATAATAAGAAAGCGGCTTGGTTGTGGGTGACGGATTTTCCGATGTATGATATGTCGGAAATTGAAGAAGGGCGAATTGATTTTGGACATAATCCATTTTCAATGCCTCAAGGGGGGATGAAAGATTTGGAGGAAAAAGAGCCTTTGGAGATTTTGGCTTATCAATTTGACTTGGTTTGTAATGGTTTTGAGTTGACTTCCGGTGCTATTCGAAATCATGATCCAGAAATTATGTATAAAGCTTTTGATATTGCGGGTTATTCTAAGCAGGAAGTGGAGGATAAATTTGGTCATATGTTGGAAGCTTTCAAATATGGAGCGCCTCCTCATGGTGGAAATGCGCCTGGGATTGACCGTTTAATGATGGTTATTAACGATTGGACTTCAATTCGAGATATTTATGCTTTTCCAAAAGATGGTAGTGGGCGAGATGTGATGATGGAAGCGCCAGGGAAAGTTGATAAAAAGCAATTGGATGATTTGGGTTTGAGACTAGATTTGGAGGAATAGAAAAAATAAAATTTGAAATAAATAAAAAAATAGTCTTTTTCTGGGACTATTTTTTTATTAGCAAAAAATTTGAAAATTCTTTTTAAATAATCATCATTAATTGTTGTATTTTATTTACGTTGATACTTCAACGCATCAACGTAAAAAAGAAAATGATTTTTGTAATCTTCAAAAATTTTTTATAGAAATAAAAACTATTTTTTGTATTTATCTAATAAATTGAATATTAAAAAATGGGCGGGATATTTTTTCTTTATTGCTTCCCATTCGTTTTTTGGCAAACTGGCATAACGATCTTTTTGATTTTTTGCTTTTTTAATTTCTTTCATATAACCGCCAAATCCACTATAAAGCCATTTGTTGACGTTATTAACAGTGCTTGTTCCGACCTTTAATTTTTTTTGAATATCTTCATAAGAAAATCCTTGAAGGAGCATTTTAGCAATTTCTATGCGATAAACTATCATGATAGTTTCGCCAGGAGTCAAGAGATCTTTGAAGAAATTTTTAGCATCTTCTTTATCTTTTATTTCAGATATCATTTGATAAAAATCATTAAGCATTCTTTGCCTTTTATTAGGACTGATTTCATGAAATTTTTTTCTCATTTTTGTTTTTATTTTACGTTAATACTTCAACGCATCAACGTAAAATATTTAAATTTTTTTAAGTTGGTTTAGTCGTTAATTTTAAGTTAATTTTAGTTAGTTTTGATTTATTGATTAGTTATTTATTTGTTTGGTTAGTCGTTTATTTGTTTGTTTAGTGTCTTTATTTTTTTATGAGCTCTGCTGAGGGTGTTTTGATTTTATTTATTTCTTGAGTTTCCCAAAGAAAAAATCCTCCAGCCCCAATTAGAATGATTATGAGTATTAAAAAAAGTTTTGTTTTTTGTGATCCTTTGTGGGAATTTTGTTGGTATTCGTCTTCTTTTTGGGGTATTTTTGATTTAGCTTTACTACTGAATTCGCTGAGAAATTTTTTAATATTTGCTTCGGTTTGAAGTTTTACATTTTCGATTTTTTGTTTCATTTTTTTTAAAAATTATTATTTAGGACTGTTTTTGACCACTTTTTTTATTTTTGACAATTTGAATCGATTTCGAGAACGCCATTGTCGGAGAAGGTGTTAATTTCAGTGGGATGGGTTTCAAAAGCTTGAGCGAAATAGGGACTAGTAAAACTAGCGTGAAGGGCGCAACGAATGCCAAAATCGGTGTTGTTGTTGATTTGATTGTTTTGAATTTTTATAAAAGAATTTTCTGAGTAGGATTGGAGATTGATTCCGCTGGATTTATTGTTCTCAATTAAGCAATTTTCGATAGTTAGATTGATGTTTCCGAGTTCTGTTTCAATTCCGCCTTCGCCGTTGTTTGAAATTTCGCTGTTTAGAATTGTAGAATTCATATCGATATGAAGGTCGATTCCTTCCTCGCCATTATTAATAGATTTACTATTTTTCATAACAAAGGTTCCTTTTTGTAAATAAAGTCCTTGGAGAAAATTGCCGGAAATTTGGGAATTTGTTATTTCTAGTTTGTATTGCTCGTTAGTTTCAGGGTGTTTTTCGTTATAAACTCCGTACCAATTTGATTCTTTGATCTGGCAATTTTTAATTTGAATTGATTGGGCTTCGGCTGGAATGTAAATTCCATAGCGAGCATTTTTTAGGGTTAGGCCTTGAATAATATTGTTTCCAAGTAAAGTCAGGTTTTTTTTATCGGAAGTTAAAGCCACAATTGAAGTTTCGGGTTGATAAGCGTAGATATTAAGATTCTGCGGAATTTCTAAGTTTCCTTTATATTGGGCTGGCTTGAGGTAGATATTTTTAATATTGGGATTTTTTTTGAGGAAAGTTAAAGCTTGGGAAATGGTCTTGAAAGGTTTCGTGGGAGAGCCATCTCTATTTTTGGCGGTGGAATTTTTATCAACAAAAAAATCGGTTGTGATTTGAAAGGGAGGTGGATTATTTTTTAAGCTAGCTTTAATAATTGCTCGACTATTTATTTTGCTGATAGAAAGGACTATAATTACAAAAATTGAACCGATTAAGAATAGATTAAATACCCCAATACTTTCTTCGGGTTTAGGCTTGATGAATTTTTTAAATTTTAGCTTTTGTTGTTCGGTTTTTTTGAGTAAAATCTTTTTTTGTTTCTGGACTGTTTCTTGAATATTTTTAAGCATAAAAAACATTGTTATAAATTTTATTTATTTTAACAGTTTTTTGAATTTTTAGGAAATTTTTGGAAAGGAAAAACCGGCCAGCTTTGTTTCAAAGTGGTCGGCTTTTCGGTGAATGGTTTTTTCATGAAGGTTCTCCTTAGACTGAAACAGAAGAAAAATCTGCGTATTTATATAGGCGAACCATTCCTGTCGAAGTTGTTTCAAAAAATTTACAGGTTTTACAAAGCTTCTTGCCCATTTCGTTTAAAATCCATACGGTACAAGAAGTTATACCTTTTTTTGAATCAATTTCAATGTCTCCTTCGACTCTTATTCTTTCTTTGTTCGGACCGTTAAATTCAAATCCAGGTTTAAAATTTTTTGAACTAACAAGTTTTCTCTTTGACATTGTTTGTGCCTCCTTTCTTTGAAAAAATCATAATTTACTCACCAATTAAAAAGATTAGCAGAAAAAGTTTGATTTGTCGAGATAAAAAAGTTCAGAATAGGCTATTTCTGGATTCCCGCCTCCGCGGGAATGACAAGCGATAAGAATAAATTCTCTCCGGAGTTTGTTTTTAGAGCGTTGGGAGCGGAAATGATAAATAAGAAAACCCCCTCAATCCCTCCGCCTCGGCAAACTCGCCGCGGCGAGGAGATGGGCCTTTAAAAAGACAGTTATACTAAAACCAATCTTTAATATATAATAGAATAA
>CAZXUS010000035.1:0-7672 GCA_964643985.1 uncultured Bdellovibrionales bacterium
GACTTTGAAGCTGGCACGCCAGTGTCGGTGGAGTCACCCTTGAAATACCACCCTTGTTCTTCTGGATGTCTAACCTAGGTCCATTATCTGGATCGGGGACACTGCCTGGTGGGTAGTTTGACTGGGGCGGTCGCCTCCCAAAGTGTAACGGAGGCGCTCATAAAGTTTGGCTAGCTCCGGATGGAAATCGGAGTGATAGGACAAAACCATAAGCCAAATTTACTGCGAGACCTATCAGTCGAGCAGTTGCGAAAGCAGGATTTAGTGAACCGACCGTGGCATATAGATGCGCGGAAGATCAGCAGATAAAAGTTACCCCGGGGATAACAGGCTAATAGCGCCCAATAGTTCATATAGACGGCGCTGTTTGGCACCTCGATGTCGGCTCATCTCATCCTGGGACTGAAGAAGGCCCCAAGGGTATGGCTGTTCGCCATTTAAAGAGGTACGCGAGCTGGGTTCAAACCGTCGTAAGACAGGTTGGTCTCTATCTGCCGTAGGCGTTGTTGTTTGAGGAGATTCTTTCCTAGTACGAGAGGACCGGAAAGAGCTAACCTCTGGTGTATCAGCTGTCACTGCCAAGTGCACCGCTGAGTAGCTATGTTGGTTAGGGATAACTGCTGAAAGCATATAAGCGGGAAGCCCACTCCAAGATAAGACAACCGTTTCGATTTATCGAAACAAAATTTCCTGGTAGACTACCAGGTTGATAGGTTCTAGGTATAAGTGCAGTAATGCATTAAGCCGAGGAATACTAATAAATTTAGGAGTACCCACTTTTTCTCTTTGATAATCATTTTGTGACGTTTACGTCCTCAATGTGGTTATTAATGAGATTTCGACTGGCAATTAACAGTGATTGATTTAAGGTAATGAAACCCTTGATTCAAGATCTAAAAAAGTTTAAACTTGATTTATATTACAGAATTAAAAAAACGTGATTTAAAATTTAACTCACTCGGTTATTTTTAGCTGAAAAGGGTTTTATTTTGTCAAATAGGGGGTGTTTTTAATTTCGATTTAAATTCTTGAAAATATGATTAAAAATGGCACGTTTCAATTGTCTTTGATGATATTGGGAGTAATAATGTTCTGTACTTTTGTACTTTTATTTTCCGCTCCAGTTATCAAAGCTTTTTAACAGGGAACTTTCTTCAAGAAAAATTTCCAAAAATTTCTTTTAAAATTTACATCTACAAAATTCAATTCAATTCAATTTGAATTTATAGTTCTTGGTGTTTATAGCGACGGGGTAATACCTGATCCCATTTCGAACTCAGCAGTTAAGACTGTCTGCGCCGATGGTAGCCTTTACCGGTGAGAGTAGGTCGATGCCAAGAACCATGAATTCAAATTTTAAAAACCGCTTGTAATAGGCGGTTTTTTTGATTATTTGCAAAGTTGTTCAGAAAAGAATATAATTTAAATGATAAATAAACAAAAATAAAATCTTTAATCTAATGAAATGGAATCTTTCAAATTATTAAAAAATGAAATTGCTCAATTAAAAGAGCAATCGCAAAAAGTTAATCAACAAATTGAGCAACTTCAAAAAAACCAAAATTTCTTAAATGAAAAGCTTATCGGAATAAAAAAAGAGGCTGTTATTGAGAATAGGGTTGAAAATATAGAAACATCAAAACCTGAAGAAAGAGAAGAACCAAAATCAGTCGGAGGAATTTTCTTGATAATTTTTGGATGTTTATTATCTTTGACTATTGTTGGCGCTATAATTGGAATCCCTTTGCTTATTTGGGGAGTTGTTTTGGTTTCTAGAAAGTCAGAAGGAAAATCACTCAAAATCGAAGAAGAAAATAAAAAAACGAACAAACCAGTAGTCAAGACGGCCGAAATTAAAAAAACAATTCAAACTCAAACAACCCCAGATTCTCAATCTTTCGAAGAAAATTTAGGTATAAAATGGTTTACGCGAATTGGAATTTTGGCGCTTGTTTTGGGAATTGGTTTTTTCATCAAATACACCATTGATATGGGTTGGATTAGCCATTTAATGAGAATATCAATGGGAATTATTTTCGGAATAAGTCTCGTGATATCTGGACAATTTTTATCGAAAAAAGAAAAATATAGTAACTGGGCCAAAACTTTAGTTGGAGGCGGTTTCGCAATTACTTATTTTGTTGTTTTTGCTGCCTATCATTTTCAAGAATATCGAATGGCGATTGGAATGAGTCAAACTCTGGACATTTTTCTTCTGAGCTTGGTAGTGCTTACTGCAATCCTATTTTCTCTAAAAGATAACTCCCGAATAATAGCCGCTGAATCATTTTTCTTGGGCTATTTAGTCGCCTTGTTGAATAATAATTTTGAAGTAATGACAATTGTCTATACTCTAATTCTTACTTTGGGATTAGTAATTGTAGTCTCTTACAAAAAATGGTCCTTAATCGGCTTGGGCGGAATAATGGCCTCATATTTTATGTATTTGTTATGGCTTAATGACAACCCAGATTCTTTCATGTATTCAGGCTTGATTCTCGTCAGCTATTTTATGGCCTTCACAGTCCAGTCAATCTTTTTAACTGAGAAAAAAGAAATTTTTGGAAAAAATGTTTCAATGATTCTAATCAATTCTGGTCTTTTCTTCTTGCTATATTATTCTCAAATCGAAAAATACTATCCCGATTTTGCTGGATTTTTTATTTTCATTTTGGCCATTTTTAATTTTATTGGACTTTATATTTTTAAAATCTTGGGAGAACGAAAATATTCATTTGTCTATCTGTGCTTGGCTTTATTCTGTGTCACTCTTTTTATCCCAATTCAGTTTAACCCTGAATTGGTGACGATTGTTTGGTCTCTTGAGGCACTTGTTTTATTAGCTATGTTTTTGAAATTGAGGATCGATGTTTTGAAAAACAGCTCTTTTATCATCGCTTTCATCGTGGCTTTTAGAACTTTTTTTATAGACACCTCTGCGCTTGCTAAGCTAGATTTAAATCATCTATTTAGTAGTACCCGATTATTTTCTTTTTTAGCGACAATTCTTTGTTTTTACGTAATGTCTAAAATTATTAAAAACAGAAAAGAAATATTTGAAGAAGGAGAACTTAGAATCGCTTCAATTTATTTGTGGTTGGCTTCCGGTTTCTTGGTTCTAATTATTTTCTTGGAACTAGCTGATGATTATTCATTTTTAGTGACGGTTCTTTTGTCATTCTTAACTTTGCTCTATTTATCAATCTCGAAACTAAGCAACAAAGAATTTTATCAGCAAGCTCTCGTTTTTTCGATGATATTATTTAGCAAAGTTTTGTTTTATGACGCTTGGAATTTTAACGATTTTAGTTTAATCAACTTATTTTCTAGCTCTCGCTTTTTCGCTTTTATAATAGTAACGGTAGTGTTTTACGGAGTTAGTTGGAATTTAAAAAATAATAGTGAATTACTGGATAAATCAGTCATGTTTGTCTCAAATATTTATTCATATTTAGGCACATTTTTAATTTTCCTTTTAATTCTGATTGAAATGGAAGGTTTTTGGATTTCTGCTACTTGGAGCATTTTGGCGCTAAGTTTAATGATGATTGGACTATTTTTGGGCAACAGGCAATTGAGACTTCAGGGAATAATTATTTTCTTAATCACTATTCTTAGAGTTTTCTTGTATGACTCAAGTAGTTTAGATACAATTTATCGAACTTTCTCCTATATTGTTTTGGGTTCAATCTTGCTTTCAGTTTCCTTCCTCTACACAAAATACAAAGAAAAACTCAAGGAAATTCTTTAAAGTTTATAATTTGAAATTTTTAAGAATTTCTGCTATTGTTTAATTGGAAACAATTCCTAAACAGAGATAAAGAATCAAATAAAAAATGGAAAAAAGAGATATTAAAAGAAATCTAGTAGTTTTAGTTTATTTAGCTTTGTTGGGAGCGCTTATTTTTGGTATTTATTTTTTTCTTAAACCTCGGGCGACTTGCAACGACGGAATCAAAAATCAATTAGAAGAAGATGTTGATTGCGGTGGGCCTTGTTCAGCTTGTGAGGTGATTCATGAAATTGAAGACATTATTGTTAGAAAAATTGAATGGGTGGATACCGCTACTGATAAGTTCGATACGGTTATAACAATTGAAAATCCCAACAGTCTTTTCGGAGCGTCAACTCTTCGCTATAAATTAAAATATCTCGATCAAGCAGGAGAAATAATCAAAGAAACTGCGTGGCTTAAAGATTTTATCTTACCGCAACAAGAAAAATATCTTTTGGCTCAAGAAATCGAGGTGCCAAAAAATTTAACCAAAATCGAAGTAGAGCTGGGTGAAGTCATTTGGAAAAAATTTACCGTTCAACAGCAAAATCCAAAATTAGAAGTTATTTTGACCGAATTCTCAAATTCTTTTCAGCAGGATCCTGGCGGTTTTTATCGTGTGACGGGCACTTTGGTCAATGAAAGCCCAATCGATTGTGAAATTATTAAAATAAAAGTAGTTCTTAGAGACAACAAAAACGATCTTTTGGCTACTAATTCTCAAGTTGTAAATACTCTTCACTCCAAGGAACAGCGTGATTTTAATATTCCTTTTCCTTCTGATTACAATATGTTGAATGTGACAAATGTCGAAATTAAACCAGAAACTAACATTTTTAATTCTGATAATCTAGTTCATTTCTATGGAATAACTAGCGACACGGAATGAAAAATTATTATTATTTAGCTAATTTAAATAGCTTTTGTTTTTTGGATTTGACAACTGGTCTTTCTAGTTGTATAATGAATCAGATATTAAAGAGCCGAAAGGCTTTTTTAAATACTGAAATAATAGATTTTATTAAAGCACAATGAAAAAAATTATAAACTTCGTCAAAGAAGCTCGAGTGGAACTTAAAAAAGTAAGTTGGCCTAGCCGAGAACAAACCATCAAATATACCATAATTGTAATTGGAGTTAGTTTGGCAACCGCTCTATTTTTAGGAGTGCTTGATTTATTATTTTCATTTGGAGTGGGAAAATTTATTGTTTAAATCAAAGAGAACTGTTTTTGAATAAAGATATTTTTAATAAATAAACTTGATAATATGGCTAAGCAAGTTCAAAATCGCGGCAGATCTTGGTATGTTCTTCACACTTACAGTGGTTACGAAGACAATGTTGCGCGAAATTTGGAGCAACGAATTGAGTCCATGGAAATGCAGGACAAAATTTTCAAAGTAATGGTCCCTAAAGAAAAAAAGATTAAGATTAAAAACGGGAAAAGATGTACAGTTGAAGAGAAAATTTTCCCTGGATACGTTTTAGTTGAAATGGACGTGACGGATGAATCTTGGTACGTAGTTCGAAATACTCCGAATGTCACGGGTTTCATTGGCCTAGGAACTACTCCAACTCCAGTTGATCCAAAGGAAATGGGTGTTATTGAAAAACGAGATAAAAAAGATGAAGCGAAATATAATGTAGATGTTGAAGTGGGAGAAATTATTAAGATTGTCGATGGCCCTTTTAAGGGATATGAAAGTAAAGTTGAAGGTATGGATATTGATCGAGGGAAGGTGAGTGTGTTGGTGAATATTTTTGGAAGAGAAACACCAGTAGAATTAGATTTCCTTCAAATCAAGAAGATCTAGACTTGCTTGTTTGGCGCATTTCTTTGTCGGGTCCTCCGCCACTCGCTCGATGAACCATTAAGTTCATCTCGCTCAGTGCTCGGACTCTCCGCGAACTGCACTCAAACAATCAAGCCTCCGAGAAATAGATTATTCAAAAAAGATTTTAAAATAATTGTATATATAATTTAATCAGAAAAAAATGGCAGATAAAAAAGCAACCACAGTAATTAAACTTCAAATTAAAGCCGGCCAAGCCAATCCTGCTCCTCCAGTTGGACCAGCCTTAGGACAACACGGTTTGAATATTCAAGATTTTTGTCTTCAATTCAACAACGCTACCAAAGAAATGCAAGGAGATTTGATTCCAGTGGAAATTAGTGTTTATGAAGATCGAAGTTTTAGTTTTAAATTGAAAACTTCTCCAGCTTCAGAGCTTTTGAAAAAAGCCGCTGGAATCAAAAAAGGGGCCGCTAATCCTTTGACTGATAAAGCCGGAACTGTGACAAAAAAACAAATTCAAGAAATTGCGGAGAAAAAAATGGAAGATTTGAATGCCAACGATATTGACGCTGCTAACAAAATTGTCGCCGGAACAGCTAGATCAATGGGAATTAAGATTGAGAACTAGTTTTTTGTAAAAACAGAATAAATTTTTGTAATTTTATTTTTAATAAGGTTGGCGTAATAAAATTTTCAATTTTCAATAAACCAATTTTCAATAAATTTTCAATTATTCAATTTAAAAAATTGAAAATTATTACATTGAAAATTGATTGTAAATTGTAAATTGTAAATTGAAAATTAGCGCTAGCCTTGCGGGTGTCGTATAGTGGCAATACGTTGGTCTCCAAAACCAATAACGTGGGTTCGATTCCCTCCACCCGTGCAAAGTAGGACAGACTGAGGCAAAAACCTCAGTTTTGTCTTTGTCTGCTAGTGTTTTCCCAGGTTCGAACGCCTTGTTCTCAATCCTGGCCCTAAGTAGGAATTTTTTGAAGGCTTCTATTGATTTTTTGTTTGTAACATTGAGCTTCTTGTCTAAAATTTTTAGGTTCGTACCAAAAGCGAAGAGAACATCTTTCTTCTGCTCTATATTCCCAGTTCTAATAAGAAGAGATATTTCACTCATTAAATCAAAATCTATTTTGGCTTCGCTTAGCCAATCGATATTAGTATTTGACATCTTAATTTCTAGCAAAGATAATTCTTCCCTCAATTCTTTCTGGAGCTTGTCAAATCTATTGTTGTCTTCAATGCTACAATCTTTAGAAATACGAAGTATTGTTAGGCGTTCTAGCTTATCTTCATTAGTTTTCTTTTTTTGTTCAAAATTTCTTCGTAAATTGATACCGTCCTCAAGTGCTTCATCTTTTAGCTTGCTTACATTTTTAATACACCATTGAGAAAGTTCTTTGCTTATGACCAGTTTTTGATCCATATCCAATAAAAGTTGAGTCTCAAGCTTTCTTTCTTCGATACTGCTTCCAGGGCAACGCGTTCGATGTTTTTTGTTATTTATACAGTAATAGAAGGTATAATTAAGATAAGTTGGACTTTCCATTTTGTTTATAGCTAAACCACAGTCAGGGCAAGCACTACGGTTGGGATATGAAAATTTATGTTTGCAACTAGAGCAGATTAGTTGGAATTTGAAATCAGTGGATAGATTTCCGCCACAAGTGCCACATTTAGTAAAATATTTGTAAACTGATTTTTGGTGCGTGACTCTTTGTGCGCCTCTAATTCCAATCATGCCTTGTATCTTCCAATATTCATCTTCCGATATCATTGATTTAATGTCTTTGAGCTTGTACCGGACTTCTTTCCCCGTGCTTTTTTGAAAGAAGAATCCAGCATAGATGGGGTTTTTAAGAAGTCTGTAGAGATATGAAAGAGCAATAGGTTTTCCTCCCTCTTTTTTTCTTTGCAGGGTTGTTAACTCTAACTCATCTCTGGCATAAGTATGAAGTTCACGCACAGAATATCTCCCAGTAAGCATGACTTGCAGTAGTTTTTTTACTAATGGATGACGTATGGGGTCTTTAAACCAATCACGGTTTCCTTGTTCTTTCGTTTTATCATTAATATAACCGATGGGAGC
>CAZXUS010000036.1:0-7067 GCA_964643985.1 uncultured Bdellovibrionales bacterium
CTTTTTAAAGGCCCGTCTCGCTGAGGCCCGTCTCGCGTCGCTTGCCGAGGCGGAGGGACCGAGGGGGTTTTCTCTCTTTTGCTTGCCCCGTTAAATTGCGTAGCACTATTTAACCAGGGCTTGCCCCGTTAAATTGCGTAGCACTATTTAACCAGGGCTTGCCCCGTTAGATAATAGCTAACCTGCCCTGTTAAATTTTGCAGAACTATCTAACCAGGGTCGTTCCCCTTCAAACTTTAAAACTTTTTAACCATCCTTATGCGTCAGTCTATCATAAAAAAATTTATAAAAAAAGCTATTCAACGCAACCTAATTAACCAGCAAGCCTTGGAATCATTCAAAAAAGAATACTGCCGAGAATTAAGAAAAACTGAAACTAAATTTCACATTTTAAGCAACTCTGACGTCAAAAAAGCTTATCTCAAAATGCTTAAATCTAAAGAAATCACACCCAACCTCAATCTTGAGAAACTTTTGATTACCAAAAAAATTAGAACTCTTTCGGGCGTAGCAGTCGTGGCCGTTTTAACTAAATCTTATCCTTGCCCCGGAAAATGTATTTACTGCCCCAGTGAAAAAACAATGCCCAAGAGTTATCTTTCCAACGAACCAGCGGTGATGCGCGCCATTGCCAACAAATTTCATCCCTACGCTCAAACTCAAAGTCGATTAAAAATGCTTGAGATTAACGGACATTCTTTAGAAAAAATTGAAACAATTGTAATGGGCGGAACTTTTAGCTACCTCCCTCATCGCTATCAAAATTGGTTTACGAAGGAATGTTTTCGCGCTTTAAATGATTACCCCAAAAATTTAATTAAAAATTCCCGGAAATCAACTTTGGAAATTGAAAAAAAACGCAATGAAACCGCCAAAAATCGAATGATTGGCTTAACGCTAGAAACCAGACCAGATTATATCGATAAAAAAGAAATTGAAAACTTTCGAAAACTGGGTGCCACTCGAGTGGAACTCGGCGTTCAAAGTATTTTCGACGATGTTTTAAAGGCTAATAATCGCGGACATCAAGTTCAATCCACCGTCAAAGCCACCAAACTTCTCAAAGAAGCTGGTTTTAAAATCAACTACCACGTAATGCCTGGAATGTATAAAAGTTCCCCCAAACAAGACTTAAAAATGTTTAAAATTCTCTTTTCTAATCCCGACTTTCAACCTGATATGTTAAAAATCTATCCCTGCGTCGTGACGAAAAATTCAGAAATTTATAATCTTTGGAAAAAAGGCATCTACAAACCACTCAACAACGCCCAAATCAAAAAACTTTTAATTAAAATCAAAAAAATTATTCCCCCTTACGTTCGAATTACTCGACTAATTCGAGACATCCCTGAAGAGTCCATCGAAGCCGGACCAAACATTTCTAACCTTCGTCAAATCTTACAACAAGAAAAAGTTCAATGTGAGTGCATTCGTTGCCGAGAAATTCGCGCCGACTATCTAGGGACTATTTCCAAACCCCAATTTTCATCCAAATTTTCAAATTTCGGCTACAACTTGTTTTATAAAGTTTACAAATACACCATATTTAAAAACTTTCTTCAACTGCGTTTCGCTCAAAATTTTAAAACTTGGCTTGAAAAGCGAGTTCAAAAACAGTCCCTTCCAAAAGAAATTATTTTAAACCGAATTGACTACCCTGCTTCCGACGGAACAGAAATATTTTTGCAATTCACTTCCAAAGATCAGAAAAAACTTTTTGCTTTATTAAGATTAAGAATTAATAGTGGAGCAACCAATAAAAATCACTTCTTGCCTGTTCTAAAAAATTCCGCTCTCATCCGAGAACTCCACACCTACGGTCAATCGACTGGTTTAAACCAAAAAAATTCCGACTCTCCCCAACATCTTGGTTTAGGAAAAAAACTAATCAAAGAAGCCGAAAAAATCGCCCGGGAAGAATTTAATTCTAAAAAAATCGCCATAATCGCCGGCGTAGGAGTTCGAAAATATTATGAAAATAAGCTAGGCTATAAACTAGAGAATGAATATATGACTAAAAAATTAGTTTAAACTTGAAAATTTCCAGAGGTTCGACCTCTGGGAACCAGCGGTCGAACCTCGGGAAAGACGAACTTATTTAAATTAAAAATTACAAAATTTAATAATATCTGCTATAATAAACATTAATCAAGAATAAAGCGTAATAAATAATAATAAACCTTAACCTAATTCTATGGAAAATCAACTAATAACCGCTTCTGGACCCGTCATTGTTGAAGACAACAAAGTGCTACTAAACAAAAGCAGTGGCGATGATTTTTGGAAATTTTGTGGTGGAAAAGTCAAAAAGCCTGAAACTCTCGAAGAAACCGCAAAAAGAAGAGTCAAAGAAGAAATGGGAATTGAAATTGAAATTATTGAACCAGAACCATTTAAGCTGGAAATAAAAAGACCAGGCACTACCGAAAACATTGCCCTTCTTTTTCATTTTCTAGCTGAAAGAAAAGGAATAATCACCCCCGGCCCCGACGTCCGAGAATGGGATTGGTTCGACCTTAAAGACTTACCTCAAAACCTAGCCCCCAATGTCAAACAAACTTTAAGACATTTTGGATTTTTATAAGCTTGATTTTTTATAAGAAATAATTATAATTGAATTTAGTTAAATCGAAAAAAGCGAGAGGTGTTCTAGAATCGAACCTGGCTTAACCTTCTTGTGAGAGAACCAAGAGACGTACCAGAAATAAAGACACCCGGAACCTATTCGATTCCAAAACCGAGTTGTGAAGAAAAAATTTGAATCTCAGACTGCCGTCTTCTTTCAAATTAATTCACAACCCGGTTTTTATTTTAATTCTTATTTAAACTTTAAATTTATCTAAAAAATGCTATAATGTATATCCGGATTAGGCTAAGGTTTTCAGAGAAAATATTTCAAAAAATCAACTTTGGCTACCCCTCACCGAAACGTCCTGTTTCAAGGTAGTTTATAACATACAGCGAAATTTGAAATTTTCTATCACATAAACTGAAAACCGCCTAATCCGGTTTTTTTCTTGATTTAATCTTTTAAATAAATGAAAAATCCTCGACAAGAGGTTTTTTTATTTTGCATTTTAAAAAATGAAAACTCTCGCTCGCTATCGTTTACAAAAGGCTTAGCTCAGAATCAAATAGAAATTGATCAAAATTATAAAACTGGATTCCCGCCAGAATTTATCTTCTCAATACTCTCTATACGTATCATTCCCGTGCAGACGGGAATCCAGAAATTTAATTATTTTTTAAACTATACAATTCTTGTTTCATTTATTTCAATTTAAATAAAACATTTTAGCAGATTCCTCCCTTTTTAAAGGGAGGCCAGGAGGGTTTTTACAAAATTCTCCCCCACCTTAAAAGCCCCTCAATCCTTCTGCCTTGACAAGCCTTGGCGTAACGGGTCCATCTCAGCAAAATCGCCACGACGATGAGACAGACAGTAGGAAGACTGATCAGAAGCAGTCCCTTCACTTAGTTTCTTCTTCAATCTGATTCGCCAACTCATCCCAAACTTCATCTGGAATAAAAATTTGTTTACCCTTGGGAGTAATAGCAGGATAAAACCAAGCTGAAATAATTATTTTTTTACTTTTTCGCAATTGATACATCACCCACTCTTCTCCTTTATTATGATCTTTTTTTGATTTCTGTCGCATCACCGCAATCGTTTTTTCAGCAATTCCCTCTTCTTTTCGATCCGGATATTTAATGATTCTCTTAATCTTATTAGCCGTTATTCCATACTGAAAAATCTTGCCAATACAATGCCGTGTCCAATAATAATTCTGATCACTCCTAGGAATAGAAATCCCATTCATAACTAATCATCAATTTATTACTTATACTAATTCTAACCGACTATTACTCATAAATTTTCAAGACTTATTGAGAGATGGTTAATTGAGATTAGTATTAACTTCATATTAACATATTTATTATAAACAAAAAGCACCTTACGATGCTTAAAAACTAAATTTAGTTTCGAAAAGAGACTCAAATTTTTGACAATCTCTTTTTTAAAAAATAATCGCTCCCGGACAAAAAGTCCCTAGAAATCATATATCAATTAAGGGAATAGGAGTGTACCTTAATATAACAGGAGAGCGATGGGTTTTTTACTCATCTTCCCTGACGAACCGTCAGTAAAAATTAAATTTCCAAAAAGAAAATATAATTGAAAGATAAGTCTTAAAGAACTAAATTATTAATAAATAATAACCTAGATCTTCTTATTTGTCCAGAGTTTTTTCGTTTTCTACTCCCCCATCGCCATAAAAGAAACTTCTCTAGGACGAGAACGGTCCAATTCCACCGCAAAAATCCTTTGCCAAGTCCCCAAATCTAAATGCCCTTTAATAATATTAAAAGTATAAGAAGAATTTAAAAGAACTTGTTTACAATGAGAATGACCATTAACAAGCTCGTCTTTACACATATTAACGGTTCTAATATCGAAATTATCATGTTGATAATTATGCTTTTTAGGAATTAATTTATCTAACATTTTTTTCATATCAGAAATCAACAACGGTTCATTCTCATTAACAATCACTGCCACCGTAGTATGTTTACTCTGAATATTAAACATGCCATTCTTAATCTTTGATTTTTTCACCATTTTCTCAGCAATCTCAGTCAAATCAATAAAATCAAATAATTTTTTAGTCTTTAACTTCAACGATTGATGCAACGACGTCATTTTTTTATTTTTAATTATTATTTATTGGCTTAATTTTTACAAACTTTTTTAATAATAAAACAATCCAATTTTTCAACTCCCAAATCTTACCACAAATAAAATTTAATCAAAATTTTGTATCAGTCCCATTGAATATTAAACCATTTTACCCTGTTTGATAATTTATCTATACAGGGTAAAAATTAATTCCTAATTGCTTTACCTCACCATAGATGAAACCAAGGCGAATTAATTATTTCACTCGCTAGATTTAAAAATTAGAATTTAGAATTTATTTAAAAATTACAAAGTGCCCTCGAGTGAAAATTAAATATGTTATTTCCATTCCCACTTTGTCATTCCCGCGGAGGCGGGAATCCAGGAGTTTGGCTATTTAAATTTAAAATTAATTACTACTTCTTCCTAAAAACCGTCCTGCATCCCCCTGAAATATGAAAGCCCGCTTCCTTAGCTTCAGCCTCTGTACAAAAATAACGCTCTCCCACCTTAAGATTAATTTTTATTTGCGAATAAGAAGGACACCCTGGATAAAAATAGATTTTTTCTGAATTATTCTGAGAAATGTTTCCTTTAATAACACATTCCTTATCCAACGGTTGAGCATTCTCACTCTCAGCAAAATTCCTAGGCAATTCCTTGCAACCTCCCCACACTCCCAATTTATCGTCCTTCGCCTCAGTGCCAAACCTCGCCAAATAAGTCTTATATTTCACATCTGGCAAAATTGGCAAAGCCTCCGCCCAACCATTCTCAATCATATACTTACTCACAATAATATTATCATCATCTTCCGTTCCCGAAGACAAATAAACGTGCCGCAAAAACCTTCCGTAACTATCCACTCCGGAAACATCTTTTTCCAATTTAACTTCCTTTCCCAACAATAATTTCTCCAAAGCTTCTTTAGACTCATCATAAAAACATTCCCCTCGATCCGGCGTCGCCATATTCAAAATCCGCACAATGATTTTCTCACCGTCTTCCCCAACAACTTCAAAAGTATCCCCATCCACCACTCGTTCCACTTCGTGCAAATTCTCCTCCACCCCACCATAATTCCCTACCTTAACCAACTTATACCCTGTCAAACCACTCGCCACCATCAACAACGTCACCGCCGCCACAACCGCCACGGTTTTAGGTTTAGAAGTTTTTTTATTTGTTTTAGTTTTTATTTTTTTCATACTCACATCATACAACACTTTATACTTTTATACCAAAACAGCGTCTAGATTATAATATTTAATTCTTCTTTCTATACTTCTGCTACCTTCTTTTTGAACTTGTAAAATTTCCTTACAAGTTGAATCTTCTTTCAGCTCTTCACTTTCAAAAATATTTTTTAAATGAATAGTAACGTTCTGTGAAGTGACGCCAAAAAGCTCCGCCATCCTTTTTTGCGTCAACCAAATATTTTCATTATGCAAAAAAACTTCTACTTTTATTTCACCATTGGGTGAATTGTAAAGTAAAAATTCAGTTAATTGTTCTTTGATTAATAATTGATTATTCTTTTTCATACCCACATTATACAACACTTTACATTTTTCCACCAAAAAATATAATTAAAGCTATTTTTCCAACTCCGCTCCCTTGTATTTTTTCCCAAGCAAAAAAGGAGAAGTCTTATTTAAGCACCTCTCCTCTTTACAACCATTCTAAACTTCAAGGTTCGAAATTTAAAACAAAACTACTTTTTAACAATCATAGAAATTTTAACAAAAGAAACAAACCGACCACTATCAAAATCAAAGTCAACGGCCCAACAGAAAACCGACCTGGATAACGACGCCTTCCGCGTGAATTAGAAGCAAAAAAGACACACACTAAAACTGCTATTGGCAAAAAACCAACTAGAGAATTTTCATCAGACATACTTCCTCCCAATTTAAAATATTCAAAAAGTACTTAAAAATAATTATAGTATCAAGTCACTTAAAAATCAATCTCCTCCAAAAACAAACCTCTCTCGCCGCTCCTCCCCCTTTTTTTCCAAAGGGGGACCGGGGGGGGTAAAATTTGCAATTTATAAACATTCAATTATTTTTCGAATTAAATATTTAAAAGATTGAAGATTGAATGCATATTGGTTATTGAAAGTTGAATATTTGTTAGTGTTTTTAATTTCCCAAACAACTCAAATTTGTTATGCCCGCTTATATCTCTGTCATTCCCTCTCATATCTCTATCATTCCCGCGGAGGCGGGAATCCAGTTCTTTTTCTTCTCCCTCATTCCCATCCTCACCTCCGCGGGGATAAAATCCATCAATAATCCAGTCTTTTAACCTCCTAACCCTACGAACTTAATTACCGCTCCTCCCCCTCATATACTAAGTCAACCTTTTATATAATCTTCTTTCAATT
>CAZXUS010000037.1:0-6710 GCA_964643985.1 uncultured Bdellovibrionales bacterium
ATCCCTTTCTCACCGCAATTTTAAAAACCCCTTTCGGGGTTTGAAAAAATTGCGGAGAGTGTGGGACAACTTTGGAACTTTTTTATTGAAGACAAACTCCTTTTAAAATCCTATCCCTTTTTTAATATACTCTAAATCCTTTGAAACTTCAGCTTTAAAAACACTTATATCTTTTTTAAATGAATTTAAATTATTTTCTATTCCCTTTATGTCTGATACCACACCTCCTACATCTTTTTTAATAACCGTTATTTGTTCTTCTTGAATACCTTGTTTAATAGCCACTTTTATATAGCCTCCTAAAATAATCACAATTATCCCAACCGTAAAAGAAGCTACCCAGTTGTTATAAAGAAAATCTTTTAACTTAAGCGGAAAGGTTTTTTTTATTCTTTTAGTCATTTTCGAAGTTTCTTCTTCGTCAAAAGATGACTCGTCTGTTTTGTCGGTGTCAATAGGGCTAGGTTCGGTTTTTTCTAATTCAAAGTTAGAGTTTAAAAACTTTCTATAAACCTCTTTTTCTTGAAAATTTTTACCTTCATGGCCTAATCTATTTACTTTTCTTTTTTTCATATTTAATTAACCAATTATGAAAATCATTTTTTAAAAATTTTTTTGCATCATCAAGAATCTTTTCAATAAAGCAATTTCTTAAGTCTTCTACTATAGGATCATAATAATATTGATAATCGAGTGTGGAATAAACAGCCTCTTTCATTTCATCAAAATTGTATATAGTATTTCTATAGTCATTAACGTTTTTTCTGTAAAGTGCTTCTACGGTGCTAAGCTTTTTTGAAAATGAAATACTTATATTATCAGTATTTTCGATACTATTGTCTGTTATCAAAGAAACGGCTTCGTCTAATTTCTGGTTTTTCAATATCTTATGAGAAAATATGATTCCAAGTCTTTTGATATTTCTTATTTCATATTCGCGAAATAATACATCTTGAAAATATTTTAAAACATCATTTTTAATCCAATCAAATTTCTTATCAAAATCATCATTTACTGTTATTCCTAAAATAAGATCATCTGTATTAATTCTTAAATATTCAGAAGTCTCGGGATTATAAAGAGTTTTTTCTCTGTTGGAATTTTCTTGCACTTTTGGGAAAAAATCTGTACCAAAAGGAGTTTTATCTCCATAGAGTATATTGTCTATAATTCTTCCAGAAATATCTGGAATTCTAAAAGATCTTGCAAATCTTATTCCCACCGTAATTCCTATTATTTTTTTATTCATTTTTTTATTTTAAACTTTACTAATAATTTAATTAATAAAAAAATTCTTTAAATCACTCTTAATTTTATTAGCAATATGTTCAGCAAATTTTACAGGAACGGCATTTCCAATCATTTTATAGCCATCAGCAATATTCGTATATTTAAAAATAAAATCGTCAGGAAAAGTTTGAATTCTCGCACACTCTCGCACGGATAATCTTCTGTATGAATCTTCTTTCCCTGGAACAAAAACTCTTTTATTTTGACTTATAAATTTCATCTTAGGAGCTTGAGGGTGAATAGGTGCATGTCTACCACCTGCCTGAATCGTAAAAGAAGGTTCGTCCCAAGATCGAACTCTATTTCTTGACATATACATTGTTGAAAATCCGCCATTCATATATTCATGATTCGGAGCGAATAAGTCTTTTGGATCATTAGCCTTATTCATAGGAAGTGCTGGTTTTGCATTTCTTAAATCAAAAATTGCATCTTTCAAATTAAGCTTTTTACCTGGTTCTTTCGGGGCTTCAAATGTTTTCTTTGTTTTTTTGTGATACCCAACTATAATAACCCTTTTTCTATCTTGAGGAACATCATAATCATTAGCATTTAATAATGTATAACCAACATTATAATTAAGCTTTTTAAATTCTTTCAAAATATTTTCAAAGGCTTCTTTGTGTCTTAGCGATAATATTCCAGATACATTTTCCGCAAGAAAAAATAAAGGTTCTTTGTCTTTTATAATTCTTATATATTCATAAAATAATTTTCCTCTTTTATCATTTATCCCACGACCAGCTCCAGCCTCACTCCAACTCTGACATGGTGGACCTCCTATAATACCAAAACCGTCAGGGATTTCAGATGATGGCACATCTATTATACTTCTTTTATCTAATTTTGAATGTGAAAAATTAGTTTCAAATGTCTCCCAAATAACCTTGTCAAATTCATTGGCCCAAACAACATCAAAACCAGCATTTTCAAAGCCCAAATCAAGACCGCCAGCCCCTGTAAAAAGTGATAATAATTTCATATTTTATTTTTCAAATTTAATTAATTTCGCTTCAATTAATTTCGCTGGATTATTAGGCGATTTTATGCTGACATCGGAAATAATGATTCCTTCTTTTTTCATTTCCTCTAGCTCCTTCTTGTCTTCTTCTGGAAATGAATTATATTTTTCTTTTAACATTAAAGCATTAACAGCTAAATTTTTATTTTTTTTGACTTCAGTTATATAATCAAAAACTTTTATCGGATTTTCTATATGCCACATACCACGAATCCTCAAATAAGTTATTCCCAATGGATCAACTTTATTCACTCTCCCGAGCTCTTTAGTTTCAGAAAATTCCACCCCCTCTAATTCATTAATTCCAGATGAAATTTTATTCTTAATTCTTTCGTAAGTATCTTTTCCGGCCGCATAGCAATTTCCGTAAATAAACCAAATTGCTCTAAGTTTATTATCTTTAGAAACTCCTATGGTATAAATTAAATCTTTTTCTCTCCAATTTTCACAATCGCGACAGGCTTGTGTGATCATAGAACTATCGGCATAAATTTTGTCTTTAGGATAAGAACTATTGAGTGCTATTCCAGAACGTAAGCTTTCAATTTTTTTAACCTCTATAGCGTCGCCTCCTCTTATAATAATATCGGGAGGATTATTTTGGTTTCCGAGGTAAGAAAAATATTTGCTATAAATTTTATTTTTTTCTTGAATGTCTTTTGTTTCCGTTATTCCACAAAAAAGATCCTTTACATAAAATTCCAAAGCGTCTCCCATATTATTCGCACGATTTGAAGCTTTATAGTAATTGACTATGTCTTTTACTGGATTCTTCGCTAAATTTGATAATGCTTTAAGTAAATTAGTCATAATTCTAAAAAGTTAGTATTTTATTTTCTATTATAGTTTTCAATTGAAATAATTGCAATAACTTTTCTTCTTATTAGTCATCTTGCAAATTCTTGAACGTGGTCAAGGTGGAGGCGTTAGCACTACCTTGACGAAGAGAAATAATTTGCCATAAAGAAGAAAGAAGAAAAAGGAGTATTGATTAATTGAATATTTTCTGTTATTCTAAGGAACTTTAATAAAACTCCATGGAAAAGCTCAATCTCAACAATCTAAGTTTAAAATCTCTAGAAAAGATCTTTTTAGTATTGGACGATATTAAATACAATTCAGAAATTCAAAACTCTACTTCTTTTATACTAATGAATGATGCAGTTGAGGTCGAAGGACTTTCTAAGCTTGAACACGCTAGAATCTTAACAACCATCATTATGGTGAATTTTGTAGAAGAAGTTTTAAGCACAGAGCATGATTACATTTTAAAATTCGAACCAATTAAATTCAACAAAAATTTAAAATCGGTTATTAATAGAATTGATGAATTAAAAACTGGCAAACCTAAAATTAAAAATACTAAAAAACAATTAAAATATGATGCTACTCAAGGAATTCTTTTCATAAATGATTATGAAATTAAGAT
Organism: uncultured Bdellovibrionales bacterium; assembly: GCA_964643985.1. Taxonomy (GTDB): domain Bacteria; phylum Patescibacteriota; class Minisyncoccia; order Moranbacterales; family DUUL01; genus UBA2773. The sequence continues at coordinate 3,741 of CAZXUS010000037.1, forward strand.
TCCAATGAAGGGCAAGAAGATTGTTGCTCAAGATGTTCTAGAGTATTTTTTTATAAGCAAAGAAGTCGAGCTAACAGACGAAGTATATTATTCAGAAATAGCCTGTTTTCAATTTGGTGATCAAGAATATAATAAAGATGAAAATGCTTGGCGAAGATATTATACAGCCTGTATGGATATTCAAGATAAAATCAGAAAACAAACTTCTGGCAAAATTGAAAACTTTTTAATCTATAATTCAAGTCAAAAAGGTAGTGTAAAAATTAATCTAAAATACCTTATTTAAAACAAAAACAAGCCTTTAGCAAAACCTTAACCTTAATTTTGCTTAACCCATTTTATTTAAACTAAAACCATAATCAATTTATGGTTTTTTTGATGCAATACAAATTCAGCCAAAAACTTAGAGAAAGAATCAAAAGGTATTTTAAAAAATCTCGTTCTTTGGATATTTCCGATGAAACAGCAGAAGAGTTTCTCAATTCATTGGCTGATTTTTACCAATCTTTTTCTCCTTGATCCGATGGGAGACTTTTCCGGAGGAAAAGGCGACAACGGAGCAAGAGTGGACTTGATAATAATAACACTTAATGAGAAAACAAAATGAATTATAAAAAAACAAACATAAAGACAATTAGATCTGGCGATAGATTAGAAATCACTCGTTACCAAAACCCAGTGGATTATGGCGGATCATCAAACACAAATAGAATAAATAAGATTAATCCAGACTTAAAAGTTAAAAAAAGAACTAAAACGCAAAAAATGGTTTCCAGATATCTTTCCTCTAGGAGATCAAAGAGCACTTTCACAAGATTAGTTTATGCTAATTCCTATCAATGGAAAAGCATAAAAGGAAGATTTATTAAACCAACTTTTGTAAGTTTAACTTTTGCAGAAAATATTCAAGATCTTAAAAAAGCTAATAATGAATTCACTAAATTTATTAAAAGATTGAATTATGAAATTACAGGAGGGAAAACTTGTTTTTTAAAATACATAGTAGCAATTGAATTTCAAGAAAGAGGAGCTATTCATTACCATGTCCTTTTCTTTAATTTTTCATTTGTCACTAAGGGAAAACTATCTAAGATTTGGAAGCAAGGTTTTTTAGATGTCAGAAGAACTAAGGGTGATGATACTCAAGAAATAATTGGTTATCTTTGTAAGTATATGAGTAAAGAGTTAGAAGATGAAAGACTTTGCGGACAAAAAAGCTATTTTTGCTCAAGAGAGTTAAGAAAACCAATTATCAGAAGAAATCAAAATAAAAATAGTTTTTTTATAGAATTTTATGGAGATGACCTTGAAACTATTAAAGAATTTAGTAAAAAATATAGCAGTGAATATTGTGGTGAATTTGAATATTCAATTTATAATTTAGCTAAAGATAAAAATCTAAGAGCAAATATTCTTGCTTTTGAAGAACTTCTTAAGTACAATGAAGAATCAAAGTAATAAAAAACTTATGCGATACATTATTTATGCTCGAAAATCCTCCGAGGGAGAGGATCGACAAGTTCAATCTATTGATGATCAAACTAACTTTTTAAAGAAGTTAGCCAAAGAGGAGGGTTTAGAGATTGTTAAAATATTTTCTGAATCTAAATCAGCTAAAAAACCAGGGCGACCAGTCTTTGAGGAAATGCTTTCTTTTATTCAAAGTAAAAAAGCTACTGGCATTTTGTGTTGGAAATTAGATCGTCTTGCTAGAAACCCTTTGGATGGAGGAAAAATTCAATGGTTATTGCAACAAGAAGTCATTGAAGAAATTAAAACTTCGGATAGAAATTATTTGCCTGATGACAATGCTTTGATTTCATCGGTTGAATTAGGAATGGCCAATCAATATATTCGAGATTTAAGCAAAAATGTTAAAAGAGGAATTAAATCTAAACTAGAAAAAGGAGTTTGGCCTAACTATGCCCCGATTGGATATTTGAATAGAGATAAAAAAATTGTTGTTGATAAAACTAGATCTAAATATATTGAAAGAGTTTTTGAGATTTATTCTAGAGGTAATATCAGCGTTAAAGAATTAGCTAGTTTACTTTTTAAAGAAGGTTTTAGATCAAAATCAGGATACAAATATCACAAAAGTAAAGTTCATAAAATTCTCACAAATACTTTCTACTATGGAGTAATGTTTATGCATGATGAATACTATTCGGGAACTCACAAACCCATTATTTCAAAACAGCTTTTTGATAAAGTTCAAAAAGTTCTGCAAGGAAAGAACAGAACTAAAAGAAAAAAGCATTTTTTTACTTTCAGAGGATTATTGCGTTGTGAAAAATGCGGTTGTTCTTTAACTGCTACAAACCAGAAAGGACATAACTATTACTATTGCACTAACGGAAAAGGGATCTGTGAAGAACATAAAAAATATCTAAAAGAAGAAAACGTTGAAACGATTTTAATTAAAGTTTTAGAAAAACTTAGCTTTGATCCTGAAATGATTGAGATTATATATTTAGCCGACAAGGAAAAACATGGACACCAAAGAAATTATAAGGAAGAGGCCTTGAATTCACTCTCTGGTGAGCTTAATTTAGTCGATAGCAAGCAAGAAAGGTTGCTCGATGGATATTGCAACGGAAAGATTCAAGAAACTGCCTACGACAAGAAAAATAAGCAATTTGGAAAAGAAAAAGCTGATCTAGAAACTCAAATTAGGAAAATTAAGACCAAATTAAAAAAGGAGTCCTCAACTTTAGAACTTAAGAAAAAACTCTTCTTAAGGGCTTGCTCTGCGAAAAAAGATTTTTTACAAGCCCAAAAAAAGGAAAAAACAGAAACGCTCCAAAAACTACTTTGGAACGTTTCCATTCAGAATCAACAAATGGCTAATGTTAGCTTTAAACCCGTCTATCAAGAACTAGCTAATGAGCCTAATTTGCATGATTTTAACAAACTGCGGTGAGAAAGGGATTCGAACCCTTGGTACGTAAAACGCACACACGCTTTCCA
>CAZXUS010000038.1:0-5853 GCA_964643985.1 uncultured Bdellovibrionales bacterium
ATTTAATCTATTTTTTCTTTCAATGTTTCGAAATATAAAATTAGCTTTATTTTTCATAACACTGTTTCCGGACAAACTTTTATTATAAATTTCATTTTAACCCAATAAAACGCTAAGTCGATTTGTCTTTTTATCGGGTTAAATCATAATTTATCAATATTTTTAAAATAATCGTAAAAACTTATATGATAATATTAACCCTTTACATTAAAAATATTAATGAATATTAGCGATATCTCTTGTGATATATAGAAATCAATAATTCAACATCAAAATTCTTTCCATTATTTTTTCTTTCATCATTTTTTAAATCATTTTATTTATAGTCATCTTGTTTCCATCCGTTATATTCCCCCGCTTACATATGTAAAAATTTAGTAATAAATTTTCATTAAAATTCATTCCATTTCTAATTTTTTAAAATTTTTTATCCAATTATCTGGAAATCCCATTAGAGCTAAGTCCATCTTATGTTCTTTGACTAATTTCAAAAATCTCTCGAACCAAGTAGAGGTTGGGTTTATGTTTTTCATTAATATAAAAATAACCAGTAAATAATTATATAAATTTTGAAGTTTATTTTGATTAAATAACTCTTTATATTTAAAATGGTCTGTCTTCATTGAGGCAAGAATCTCTCGATTCCATAAACGAGAATGATGCGCACTTATATTTCTAACTGTAGAGATACCGTACATCCAACTAGTTAGATAATACTGCTGAATATTGAAAGTTTTTGCTATTATTTTTTTAAAACTAGTATTCAAATTTCTATAGAAACTGACACTTTGACCAAAAGATAAAGCTTCAAAAAATGTCCACGCTGGTGGATAATCAGGTTTTTCGTATTTATTATAATAATATTTATAATCAATATCATTTTTATATTGAGCGTTGTCTAAACAATCAGCAATATATCTATTATAGACTTCTTTGTTTTTATAGGAAGCTATATCGCTATGCCAATGAGAATTTTTAGTCTTAATTGAAATATTATAAATAATCCGACACTTAAAAGATTTCTCAATCCTCTCAGTTACATCCAACATCAATAATCTAAGCTTTTTATCAAATTCATAAAGATTGATTACTTTATCAAGGGTAGTATTTTCATTAAAAATATCTTTATTTTTTTGAAAAGCCTTAAAATATGAAGAAAGATGGTAATAACTAATATTTTCCAAATAATAAGCAAGCTCTTTATTACTAGCAATGACCAAACCTCTATTTTTAAGAATATTTATTTGCTCTTTTATTGTTTTAGGAGGTTTTTTATACTGTAGTTTCTCTATTGACTTTTTCATATATAATGCTATTATAATGACATTAATACCTGCCACGCCTCTAAACTATGCGAACCGGGCAGGTTTTTTTTATTCCAAATATTTCTATGACTATTTTAATTTTCTATTCAATACTTGAAACAACTCTTTCTAATCATTTTTCAAACACAAAAACCCTTTATGATTTTAAAATTTCCTTTTTTCTGAATAATTATTTTATTTTTGATTTTAAAAATTTGTAATATTCAATGTTTTTGGTGTTTTTTGTGGTGTAATTTTTCAAAGCTTTTTTGTGAGCATTTTCTCCTATTTTTATTCTCAGTTTTTTGTCTAAAATTAATTTTTCCAACTGCTCTTCCCATTCTTTTTCACTTTTAGCCAAAAGTCCATCTTTACCATCTTCGATTGCCTCGGAAAAAGTTTGATTAGCCACCGCCACTGTTGGAACTTTCATGATTCCAGCTTCAAAAAGTTTAAGCTCACTTTTAGCTTCGCAAAAAGGATTTCCCAATTCCAAAGGTGAAATATTAATATCCACCGAAGCCACATTTTCCAAATGTTTTTTTCTAGGAACATAAGAAGTACTGATGATTCTATTTTCAAATTTTTGCACTAATTCATCTGCTGGATTAAGTGGACCAGCTAAAAATAACTTAACTTGGGGAAACTTTTCTAAAATTTTCATTATAGGATTAGTGATAGTGGCAAAATCTTTGTTGTGACTTATCGTTCCGCTAAAATAACCGATAACGACTTCCTTGTTATTTCTTTCTTTTTTATTTTTCAAAATTTCCTCCGCCCATCGAACGTCTTCCTTAGAAAGTTTATTAGAAACTATGAAAACTTTCTTATTTTTTCCTTCTAATTTTTTAGCCAGAAAAGTGGTGGTGGTAGTACAAACTTTGACATACGAATCTGTCAAAATTTCTCCGCCTAAACCATTTTTATACATCTTCTTTTCTAAAGAGTTCATCTTTTCGAAACCAGCCATCAATTTTAAAAATTTTGGATCATAAAGCAAGTCATCAGCTTCAAAAATAATTTCCTTTTTCTGTTCTTTGATTTCTTCCACAAGTTTTTTAATCGAATCCGTAAAAATAGTTCTGTGAAAAACAAAGACTTTGAATTCATCAGCAAATTTCAAAAGCTTTGAATTATCCTGAAGTACAACTGAACATTCGATACCATTTTCATTTAATTCTTCAGCCACATTATGCGCTCGATATCTAGCACTGTCACCCACGCCATTAGTAATAATTAAAACATCTCCAGGCTCAACTTTTTTATTAGCAGTTTTTAAGGCATTTAAAATTCTTTTAGCTCCATTCAAAAAACCGTCCGTCTTGAAAACGTTGAAAGCTTTACCAACTTTTATTAAAAATAAATTCACTGGTTTTATTTACCAATTAATTTTTTGAATATTCCAATTTTTTACCGCAATCAAAATAATTTATTACTCACTTATTGTAGCAATAAATTGAAAGAAATAAAAGAAAAATAGTGCAAAGTTAGCTTGAATTTTTAAACTGTCTTCTTTCGTCTAGTCGTCCAGGTTAATACCAGCAAAAATGCTCCGATTAAAATAGCAATGATAATTGCTCGGGCTTGGATATTTTCAATGCTTTCTCCAGCGACTTTGATTTTTTTGTCTTCTTTTTGTTCATCTTCTTGCTGTTCTTTTTTGGCTATTTTCTGCTCTTCAATTTCTTCTCTTTTATTTTCCTGTTTTTAATTCAAAGCCTGCTTTTTATCATAATTTTTGATATATCCCAACTCTTTTTCTTGATTTTTATCTTTATTTTTCTTTTCTTTCTTTTCTTTCTTTTTGTCATTTTCGTCATCTTCGTCATCATTCTCATCCTCATCCTCATCCTCATTGTTTTCTTCCCCATCATCGTCAATAGCTACAATTTCATTAATATTAATTTCGTTATCATCAAATACAATGTCGTATTCGATCTCATCATTAATACTTATTTCACCATTAAATTCTGTCGAAATCTTCCCAACCTCACTAGTCTTATAAACAAAAGCATCAAAAACTCCTTCTCCATTGCCTGTTATTTTTAAAATATATTCACCCTGAGGATTTTGAATTTCGATAATTTTATAACCGTCCGCCTTTCCATCCGAATAATAATAAGCTCCATCAATCTGGCTATCATCTTTGCTTATTAAATTCCCATTTGAATCCTCAACCACAACATCAATCGGACAAGCAAACAAAAGCATTAATTTCTCTTTAATGGTTTTATAAGAATAATCCTTATCCTCAAAAGGAATACCTAAAAATTCTCCTGTTTCAGCAACTGCCTTAGCCGGTAATTCTTCATGTTTCGTGTCTTCTAGAGTAATAGTTCCGAACAGGGGAATAGTTCCACTGCTCAAATTCAAAACCGTCCCATCACCTTCATTTGTAAAATCTTCAGAAATAATTTTCCCATCTCTCCAAAGTTTATCAGACGCTTCACCGTCATAATCTTCAACCTTAATCTTCTCTGAAGTTTCATGACCAGTTCCCTGGATCATTAAAAGATTATTCTCAAAATCAAAATCATTTTTATCTTCAAAAAGTTGAGGCATTAATTCTGACAAATAATCGTTCTTCTCTTCCATCTCCCAAAAATTTACCGAATCTACACCTTTTTCAAGATAATTATAAATTGGCAAAAGTTGCTTAGTAGAGGGAATATATTTATGAACTATGTCATAATTATCAAGACTATCCGCTTCGTCCTTCTCGGAAAGTCGAGAAAGATACCAATTAGTGATTTCGCCCCAGTCTTCTGGAATAATTCCTCCTTCCCAAGTTTGATAAACTTTACTAGATCCCATTAATGGAGTACCTTGTAAAACCACTTTATCTATATCATCCCGATAATCATCGTCAGTCAAATAATCAATAGTCATAAAACCACCCATCGAATGAGCAATAATATCAAATTTTTCATCATAAGAAAGCTCTTTTATCTCCTCTAATTTTGGTAATAAATATTTTTCTAAATTTTCGTTATTATCACCCCGCCAATCATAATAAACAATAAAATAATCTCGATTCTTTTTATAGCCCAAGTCTTTTAATGATTCCTCCCAAGCATCATAATTATGAACAGTTGGCATAAAACTCCATATATCTAGAAAAGCTCTATTTTCAAACATAATTTCCCAATTAAAACTTCCTCCTATCCCTGGAATTAAAATAATCGGCTTAAATTCTGAACCACATTCTCTAAAAAATTCAATGTTAAAATTACCTTCGATTTGTTCCCCTCTTCCGTTCGGATTCCCGACATAAGTTGGACCAGAAGGGCGCATCCAACAATTACTCTTTAGCCTCACTATTGCTTCTGCCTCTGAATAGACAGCTAACTCTTTATTGTGATAGAAAAAATTATTAGTTAAAAGCGCGTTTTTGACCTGAATGATATTAATGGCTCGATGGTTTTCTTCGAAAATTGAATCATTAATAGTTAATTCGTCAGAAGAATTAAGATTCAAAACACCGATAGATCGACATTCGCTATCAGCAAAAACTTTTTGAAAAAAGCTTTTCTCAAAATTACTAGCACTACAATTTGAAAAACCGCCTCTTCTGAAAACAGCATTGTTAATATAAGTTTTTTCTGCCCCTTGAACTGAAATTGAAAAATTATAATTATTTTCTTCAATTCCCTCGAAAATGACCGGTCGATCAGTCTTTCCTAAAACTTCGAAATCACCAAAGATGATTAACCTAGAACTATTTTTAAATAAAATTCGAACACCTTCCTCTATCTTCAAACCTTGTTTAAAATAATAATCCTTATGATCAATCACTGGTGGAGCCATTCCCAATTTCCAAACTACCGGCTCCTCATAAACAACCACTAATTCTGGATCAACAAAAGAATAACCCCAACGAAATGGAGCCAAAAGCAAAATAAATAGCAATATTCCTAGAAAAAAATATCTAATTTTTGATATTTTGTTTTTCACTTGTTTCAATTAACAATAGAGCCAACATCCAAAACTATCGCATATAAAATCAAAAATTACTAAAAGTAGCAATACTTAAAACTAAAATATAGGCGATTAAACCACCCAGCAAACTTTGACTAAGAAAAAATAATAAGTAAGTAAATACTATTTTTTTAACCTTTTCTTTTTTTATTAAACTTTTGTAAAAAAATGGCAACACAGCTAAAAATATAAAATTGAACAGAAAAACATCAAAAAACAAATTGATAAAAAAGATCTGATGGGTCCATCTTGTTAATAAAAAAATTACTCCATCCACAGAATAAACAATTAAGATACTCAATCGAATCATCATCCAATAGCTAGATTTATATTTTTTTATTAATAAATAGATTGGAACTAAAAAAACTAAATAAATAAACCCCACTAACAAAACAGGTGAGAATAAATTTTCAAAAATTGACAACAAACTTTCCATATTTTTATTTTAATTAAAATTTATTTACTACAGCATACCACAATCAGTCAAAATCATCCAATAAAAAATTCCAAATCTGTTACAAATCAACCCTTCTCCCTAAAATATGACCAATGGCAACAATTGTCAGACGCC
>CAZXUS010000039.1:0-5463 GCA_964643985.1 uncultured Bdellovibrionales bacterium
AAGTCCTGCTCCTTGAGCTTATCAGAACAATGAGCACAACAAAAAATTTGAGGCTTAAAAATTTTCGCTGGAACCTTTAAAAGTCGCTAAATGATCTTTTCCACCTGAAATTTCTGAATCTCCTTCGATTATTAATCTAACTTTATTCTTAAGCAATATCCGGATCCCTTCTTCAATTTTTAAACCTTTCTTAAAATAACAATCCTTATGGTCATTCTCCTTCTATCCATTATATTTCCCCACTTACATATATTAAAATTTATTTTATATACTTTTTATATTTAATGCTAATATGGTTATCTTGATACCTGCCACGCCTCTAAACTATGCGAACCAAGCAAGTTTTTTTATTTAAATATTTAAAAGACTAAAACTAATTGGGTTGCTATTATTTCAAAATCTCATTTTTCAAAATCTCTTTTATATTTTTTCCTAGATTTTTTACAAAGTGGACATCATTAACAAAATTTTCTAAATCTAAAATGATACTTTTACTGTCGATTTTTTCAATAATTTTTAAAAGTTTTATTTTTAGATCTTTTGGTCCATCAACATCCTCCAAACAATCAAAATTAGGCGTAATTCCTTTTTGCAAATACCACATTAAATCAAAGTAATCCCGCCCTTTAACGCTGATTATTGTTTCGCCTGATTTGTTTATTTTTTCCCATTTTCTGTACAGAACTGCTCTGATTTTCGTTGCCATTAAAGTCGGTAAATCAAAAGTTTTTATCAAAACCGATTGATTGTGTCGAAAAGTTGGTTTTAATTCAGTTTTAAAATTATCGCAAAAATCAAAACCCTTAAAAATTTCTACTTTCAAATTCAAAAAATTGGACTGACTTGCGTCTGAGATACCAAGTTCTCTAAGAATAGGAAATTTTAAATATATTCTAAATTTTTGAATTTTTTTATTAGCAATTAATCCGAGCTCTTTTTTAAAATAAACCCCCAAATCATTACTCAACTCATCAAGATCGATTGTTTTTCTAATATCAACAAAATCTAGATCTTCAGACAATCGAGGCAACGCATAGCACTGGGCCAAGGCCGAGCCTCCATAGAAAATTAACTCATTATATTTATCGCTAGAATAAATATAATCCAAAACAAAAAACTGTAAATATTCTTTCAGCAAATTTCTTTTGTAAGAATTAGTTGCCCGAGGATGCTTATCTAATAAATTTTTTAATTCTAAAATAATTTTAGACATATTTTTTATTTAAAGCCGTTATATAGTCAAAAATAAATTTCATTTTAAAAGATTTTTCTATCTTGATATATTTTTCAAATTCATTTAGGTCACCTTTTGTTAAAATCTCCAAATTCAGCCTTAATTCATCAATCTGTTTTTCTTCAAACAAAATATTTTTTCTAAAATACAAAAAATCAAAAAGAGCTTTGGCAACAGAAGCCTCTGCAATCGAAAATTCATTCTTAGTAATAATCTTAAAGCCACAAAATAAAGCTGGTTTAATATGATGATATTTAAAAATTCCTAATTCATTGAAAAATTTATTAGTCTTTTTTTCCGTAATTAAAACAAATGAATTAATCCCTTCCGATAAAATACCATTTTTTTCTAAAACATATTCAGCACTCAAATAACTTGGTTTATAAATAATATTTCCCACAAACTCTAAATAATCGTTGAGAATGTTTCTTTTTTTAATATTATCTAAAAACTTTTGACTGACATAATAACTTCTTTTAAGCGAAACTATCTCGTTATTTTTTGAAAATCTATAAAGCAACGTTTTTGAATGATTTTTACTCAAACCCGTCACAGACAAATCATTCACACAAAAAAAGGGCAGTGTTTCTATTGCCTCTCTTATCAAATCAGTCCTATTTTGAATTAATTTAATCATAAAAATTCATTAATACTCATTTCTTTTAGTATACATATATTGTATACTATTGGAAACAATCCGTCAATCTTTTTTTCATTATGAAAATCATAAATTCCAACTTCATTGCCAAATTCATCACCTTCATTCTTTAGTAAAGTTTACAGTTTACAACGCAGTGCAAACTCTCACCCCCCGACATCAATCTAAAAAACTATTTTTCGAAACTTTTTATATAAGCTTTTAACAGAAAAATTGTTTCATCTTTTAATTTGTCCTTAATAAAGCTTTTTTGTTTTATCATAAGATTTCCACTTCAACACTAAAGAAACAATCAACAATACCACCTCAACTGCTTCCAATTTTCTCAACTCATTTCTTCTTGATTAAAAATTCCGATTTCTAGATCTTCTTTAAAATTTTTATTCACAATAAATGTCTTTTCTTCATAAGTGTAATTATTTAATTACATATCCGCTATGTTTATGTGATTATTATATTACATATCTTTTAAAATGTCGGATTTTGTTCAGTTGTTTTCTATTTTTCGCTTAAATAAAAGCCTATTATTAACTAAATTCTAATCCTAAAGCCAATTTAATAAATTTAGACCAAAGGTAATAAAAAATCTTACTAATAGTTTATATTACATTGAAATCCCATCCATTATTTTTATCGAAAAACATTCTTGTAAATTTTTAAATATTTTTTTATCAACTTATTCTTAAGTTTATTTTATTTTCGATTTTAGAAATTCATAATATTCAATGTTTTTAGCGTTTTTTATGGTGTAATTTTTCAAGGCTTTTTAGTGAGCCTTCTCTCCCCTTTTTGTTTTTAAGTTTTTATCTAAAATTAACTTTTTGAGTATTTCAAATTTTCGCCACAACCAAAACAATTAATTGATTACTTATTGTAGCAATAAATTGAAAGAAATAAAAGAAAAATAGTGCAAAGTTAACTTGAATTTTTAAACCGTCTTCTTTCGTCTAATCGTCCAAGTTAATGCTAACAAAACTATTCCAATTAAAATAGCAATAATAATTGCTCGGGCTTGAATATTTTCAGTGCTTTCTCCAGCGACTTTGATTTTTTTGTCTTCTTTTTGTTCATCTTCTTGTTGTTCTTTTTTAGCTATTTTCTGCTCTTCAATCTCTTCTTTTTTATTTTCCTGTTTTTCATTCAAAGCCTGCTTTTTATCATAATTTTTAACATATCCCAATTCTTTTTCTTGATTTTTATCTTTATTTTTCTTTTCTTTCTTTTCTTTCTTCTCTTTCTTTTCCTTCTTCTCATCGCTTTCATCATCTTCGTCCTCATCATCTCCATCTTCGTCATCATCATCCTCAATATCTTCTTCATCATCCTCGCCCTCATCGACATCATCATCAGCAACAACTACAATCTCTTCTCCAATCCTAAAATCAAAAGATTGAATTTCATTTTCAACCGCCGTCCCTTGCCATTCTTCAATTTTTTCATCAATCACTTCTCCCTCAATATCTTCAAGCGAAATTACTTCTATCCTAAAATTTCCGATTCCAGTTCCTCGCGCCAAAATTTCATATTTCATATCGCCAAAATTGGGAATAGTTATAAATTCTGAATCAGTTTCATTGCCAGAATAATAAGCACCCTCAATTTCATTTAATAATTCCCCTGTTTCAGAATCAGTTCCAATTCTTCGGCCGTCTTCCAACGTCACCAAAATATCCACCGGAGAGAAAACATTAAACAAAAGAATATTAGGAAAATTCCAATCTTCATCATATTCACAAACTTTTACGCCACTTAAAATAGTAAAAACTTCACACTGGGCTTTAGACGGTAATTTATTGTGATTAGCCTCCATTTCTATTGTTTCAAAAAAATCTAATCCCTGCGCGCTACTAAGCGGAACCGTTTCATCCCCCACACCAAATTCCAAACCTCGATCAGTCAGATCATCATCAAAATTTTCCGGATATCCATCCAACCATTTTCCTTCATCCTCCTCGAAAATAACCTTCTGCTCTCCAACTCTGATTTTAGAAAGAGTTTTATCTTGTTCTGTTTTCCCAATAATATTAGAAATTCGAACCGTGGTTAAATTACCCAAATTATTTTCCGCATTCAAATCTTCCAAAAAAACATTTCGCGGATAATTATCGGGATAATTACGCATCAAATCAGTTTCAATATCATATAAATAATCATAGTTTGGCAATAGTTCTTGAACAGAAACCACTTTTTCTTGAATATATTTATATAAGTCGTCATAACCTTGATGCTCTGCTTCTTGAAAGAAATGATATTTTGCTATTTCCCAAGACCAGCCACCAAATCCCTCTCCAGCCTCCCACTGCAAATAGGCTTTTGGAGATCCTTGATGAGGCGTTCCCAACATAATCAATTGATCAACAGTTCCAGGATATTGTGGACTTTGCAAAAACTTACGCGCTACCAAACCACCCATTGAATGACCAACAATATCAAATTTAAAAACCGAAAGCTCTTCTTGAAGTTGCATTATTTTTTCTGCTAATTTTTCGGCCGTAATAACATTTGAAACCCTCCAATCATAAGGGAGGGTAAATAAATTAATTCCCTTTTCATAACCGTTTTTCTCAAGCGACTCAATCAAATCATCATAAATATGCATAATAGGATCCAGTATCAAATCAGTTCCAACCATTTCTTCTGAACTGCCCATAATCCCAGGCACAATAATCACCGGATCAGCCACTAATGATTTTTTCCTAAAACCATCAATAGTGGTTATTCTCCCAACTACTCTCATTCCAAAAAACCAATTTTCATAACTAGCCTGATGTTCTTGATAATATTCCCAAGAAGTTCTTATCCAATAAGGTCCAGTTGATTTCCCATACCAATTATTTTTGATATTTAAAACCTTTTCACAATCAGCATTACTTTCAGAAGCACATTCAAAATCAACAACAATGGCCGTTCCAATGCTATTATTATCAAAACTACTATTAATTATACTAAGTAAATGACTTTCGTTATTCAAATAATCTTCCAGATTAACAATTTGTTTATCTGAAAAAATATCCACGTTTCTATTATCAAAAAATTCACAATTTTCCAATCGAATAATTCCACCTCGATGAAATATTGGATAACGATTTTCTGAAATTATTTCATTTTCTTGAGCCAAAACTGTGGAAATAAAGGGCAAAGAAGATTGCTGAGGTAGTTCTTGTTCAAATTCATAAACTCCGCCTGCTTTCGAGACTTGAACATATCGAAAATAACCCGATGAACTCCAACCGTTATTACTACCTTGAAAAACAATTGAAAAATTACTATTTTCTTGATCTGAAGTAAAATGAATTTTTTCTGATTCAGTCCCTTCTGCCATAATCATTCCGCCTTTCTTAACCAAAATAAAAGGCGGCTTTTCACCGTCTTTTTTATTAAATTTAATAATAGTACCTGGCTTTATAGACAAAAATGCATGCTCTCCAATAACAACTCCTCCTGTTATCTCTTTTTCTCCACTCCATTCTTGCATCCCTTCAATTTCAAGAATTTCATCTGACTCATCATAGAAAATAGTTTCTTGATTGGCTTGTGCTTTTTCTTTATTAAAATTTATTCCCATTAAAAA
>CAZXUS010000040.1:0-5289 GCA_964643985.1 uncultured Bdellovibrionales bacterium
GTCGGACTTCCGGAAGCTTTTATTCCAGATACCCCGGAAGTCGGACTTCCGGAGATTTATGGAGAGACTTTTTAAATAAAAACTTTTTTATTCTAATAAATATTTAATAAATTTTCTTTTTTCTTTTATGTCGTCACAATTTTTCTTGCAAAATTTCAAATAATCTTCTCTATTGCCATTAAATTGACCTAAAATATCAGCTTTAAAACAAAAGCTTCTTTTTTGATTTTTTATATATTCCGATAAGCTCGAATATTTCCATTTTCCAAATTTTTCAATATTATGAATACAATAATTACTATTTATATAAGCAGATAAATAAAGAAGTTGTGGATTAGACTTTATATCAACTCGTTTATATTTACCTTGAAATAAAACCCCACTTCTTTCATATTTTTTATTAAAATAATTTGTATAACCAGTTGCTAATTTTTGAATAAATTTTGCGATTCCATTCTCAGCAACTTCTTTTAAAAGCAAATGATAATGATTAGGATTTAAACAATATGCCACCACCTCAACCAACTTATCTTCTTCTCCGGAAGTCCGACTTCCGGGATTGTCTATTATTTCCCTTAGTTCAACTGCAGAGTTTTTATTATTAAATTCTTTTAAACCCAAAATAAATCTTTCATAATCTTTGACATCACAAAAAACTTTTCTTTTTTCCACGCCTCTATTAAAAACATGTTGATAATTTGGATAAAAATTCATTTTTCTAAAATTATTTAAACTTTTGTTAAAAATCTCCGGAAGTCGGACTTCCGGAGATTTATCATTCCCGTGAAAACAGAAATCCAGTTAATTCAAACTCTACCTCTTTTTCCAATCTCGAATTTCTAATCTACCTCGTCCTTTACCCTGTTAAATAAAATTTGAGTCTATTTTTTAAAAACATTTTTCCGTGATAAGTTTTTAGATACTTTTCTCGATGAGTTGCGTCTTGTCGGTTTAAACAAGTTTCGTAGTATATTAGTTTCAAAGGTCTTCTGTTTTTAGTTGAATGTACTTTTCCCTTTGCATGCTCTTCAAATCTTAATTTTAAATTTTTTGTATAGCCTGTGTAGTTTTTATTATCTTTTTTACTTTTCAAGACATAAACGTAATACATAGAAGAAATTTAAAATTATTTAACAGGGTGAATCGGTAATTGTCATTTTTTGCTTTTCTCTCCAACCATATTTTTTAATAAGCTCTTTGGGGACGACAACATAATAACTATAACGAGAAACTTTGGTTAGTTTGACTTCATATTTATTCATAATTTTATAAAATTAGTTTTAAATAAAATTTTTTAGAACGTACCATAGAACGTTCTATGGTACGTTCTATTTTGAAATAATTTTGTTTATTGAATATTGGATGTTAAATATTGAATATTGGCTATTAATTCTTTTTCCCGAGGTTCAACCGCCGTTCCATTGCGGTTGAACCTCTGTCATTTCCCCTTAATTTTTTATTATTTTTCTTCAGCAAAAAATTTCCGCTAGAAATAATTTTCCGACCAGTTTCTTTCTCTATTTTTTTGCGAGCTTCTCCGGCAATCCGACCACCTTTTTTCCCAACCACTTTATTTTCTTCCATTCCTTCTGCCTCTTCAGTTTCCGCAAATTGTCGAGTAGAAAATTCCGCCAAAGCCGAAAAAAGCAATTCCGCTTCGCTCATATGATCACGTAAATTTTGAGTTTTTAACCCCTTTAAATTTTTATGTTCACCAACCGTTAAATCCGACCATTCTTTATGGATAATACTCGTAAGAATTGCAAATTCATTTTTTTTAGAAACTCCATGCTCGTCCCAATAATCTGTCAATTTATTTCGAGTTTCTTGTCCCATCATTCTTTGCTGAATCCATTTCTGACTTCTTCCGTGCTTCTTCCAATTTTCTCGAGCACGGTTCAATGATTTTTCTGGATCTGATATCTCCTGAATTCTTTCATATCCAACCTTCGCCAACCATAATTTAATGGGTTCTGCTTTGGGACTGGGAACGGACTGAATGAGTCGAAGAATTGTTTTTACATTTGCCACATCGGTTTCTCTCATTTTTTCGTCTTGTGCAATCATTTTCAACCGGTGACAATTTGTCACCACTTCACTTTCTTCTTTTGCGAGCCTTTCTCTGAGCTTATTCCAATATTTTCTAGCTGTTTGAAAATCAGCTTGTTCAAGTAATACTCGAATAATATCGACCACTGAAAAAAACCAAAGTTCTTTTTTTTGATCATAATGTCGCCGAATTTTAAAATTTTCAAAAATAGCTAACCCTTTTTTCATATATTTACTTGAATAAAAACTAGTTTTTAAAAATATTGCTAAGAATGAGACTATTTTTAAAAAATCAATTCTCTTTCTTAAAACCCTCTCAACCTCCTCGCGTCGCTTGCCGAGGCGGAAGGGCCGGGGAGGTTTTTATTTTTAAAACTCTATCTCTTTTTATTTAGAACGTTCTATAGTACGTTCTATGGTACGTTCTATTTTGAAAATTGAAAATTAAAACATTAAATATTAAATGGATATTGAGCATTATATATTGAATGGTTATTGAATATTGGATATTGGCTATTAATTCTTTTCCCCGAGGTTCGACCGCCGTTCCACTGCGGTTCAACCTCTGTCATTTGTCATTCCCGTTTGCACTCTGTCATTCCCGCGGAGGCGGGAATCCAGTCATTCAAAATTAAATCATTTTACCCTGTTTGATAATTTATCCATACAGAGTCAAAATTGAATCAAAATTTAAAATTTTGTTCATTTCCCCACCGTCCAACCAAAAATATCGTTAAATGACTCTTCTAGCAATTGAAAAAAGGAAGTCTCCGCCGGCCCAGTATAAAAAACAAATTCCTCAGATTCAAGCTCTTTTCCCCAGCGGTCTTTGCTTTGAATAACATATTTATAAACACTGGAAAATTCAATATTTGGTAAAGTAAAACTGTGAACGTAAGCAAAATTATCTTCAGTAATTTCTTGAAAATCAGAATCAATATCGTTTTTGTATTTAATCATCGAAAAAATCGGCTTATTAGACCTCCAAGAAGCATAATAGCTAATGTCGTCTTTATCTTCGCTGGAACGAAAAAGTTTTCCTTGAAAATGCGAAATTTCTATTTGCCGAGTTCGATCATCATCAGTCATCGCCGTTAACGACTCACCGCCCAGAACAATATCCTGAGCCACAAAACGGTCACCACTGTATTTTTCATTTGCTTCCACAGTTTCACCCAGAACGCTAACCAAACCTCGCTCAGAATCGTTTAAATACAATGAAACGTTGGATAATTCTTTTTTAATCCGATTATTTTGTTGAAAATATTCGAAAGCCACTAGACCTAAAAAAATAAAAGCAAACAGCAAAACAGTTTGAAAAGAATTTATTAAAATTTTACTTATTAAAGTTTTTCTCATTTTTATTTAACAAATTGTTTATATTGTCATTCCCGCGGAGGCTTGCCTCGCTTAAGCTCGGGCGGAGCGGGCGGAAATCCAATCAATTTAAAATACAAATCTTCCCACTCTGGATTGAATTCTTCAATAATTTTTAATTTCCATTTTCTATTCCATCTTTTAAGCTGTTTTTCTCTTTAGAATCGCAGCATTTACATCACTACATTCTTCGTAATAAACTAATATACTAACATCATATTTTTTAGTAAAAATTGAACCAATTTTATTTTTATGTTCTTTAATTCTTTTGAGTAAATTATTTGTGACTCCAATATATAAAGTCCCATTTCTTTGGCTGGCTAAAATATAAGTAAAATAATGTTTCATTCTTTTATTTTCTGAATTTCCGCTTTTCTTTTTTGTCATCCTTGTAAAAACGGGGATTCAATCAATTCAAAATTATCACTTCTGTCTCTGGATTCCCGCCCGCTCCGCCCGAGCTTAAGCGAGGCGAGCCTCCGCAGAAATGACAACATAATATAAATTGAATTTTTTTCTACCGTCTTTTTAGCGCATCCAGCGGATCAACAATACTAGCTTTTCTGGCAGGGATTAAACCGGTGAAAATTCCGATCAATAAAGAACTGGTTATCAACAAAGCAATAAACCACAACGGAGAATGGAATAAATCAAAAGCTTCTCCACCCATTCGAACCGCTATAAAATTCACCACAAAATTAAAAATATATTGAACTACAAATCCCATAAAAATTCCCGAGACACCACCCAGAAAACCCATTAAGGCTGATTCAAAAATGAAAATACTCAAAATATTTCGATCAGTTGCTCCAATCGCTTTCATTATACCAATTTCCTCAGTTCTTTCCAATAAAGTAATAATCATGGTGTTGAACATTCCAATCGAACTAACAAATAACGCCACCACCCCAAGAATTGCCAAAATCAAACTTGCCACTGAGAAAAACTTTCGAGATTGTTCGACTACCTCTGAAACCGAAGAAGTTTTATATCCCAAAGCTTCAATTTTTGCTTTAACCCCATCAACTTGATTGGAATTACGAGCTTTGACTTTAATCAAAAAGATGTCTTCTAAACCTTCACTTTTAAAGCTATCAAAATTAACAAAAACATTTGATCGGTCATTCTCAACCACCCCAATCACTTCAAAACTTTTTTCAATCTTTTTATCCAAAAATTGTCCTTGATCTCCGCTGGGAATACTCAAGGTAATTTCAATTTTTTCTTTTAATAAGTCTTCCAATTCTACTCCAAAAATTTTCAAAAAAGCGGAAGACAAAACAATTCCATTTTCGTTTTCGTCCGAAAGAGTTTTTCCTGCTAAAATCTTTTTTCCGTCCATACTTAAATATCCTGGATCGGTAATGAAAAAAGAAGTATTACTAAGCTTGTCGGTCGTTTTAATTTGACCATCATATTTCAAAAGCGGAATAATTTTTTCCAATTCGTTTATATAGCCGAATTGATCAATAGTTTTTTGATTCAATTCTCTGTTTTTTTCAGGATTAGAATAAACATCGATAGAGGAAAGCGAATCCGAAGTGGTAATTCGATCCAAAACAACCTCTTGAACTCCAAAGCCCAACGAAATCAAAAACAAAATCGTCGCCGTTCCAACTCCAATTCCAAAAATAGTCAAGATGGTTCTTGAGGTTCTGGCCCGAAACATTCTAGTTGATAGTTTTATTAAATCAATAAATTTCATATTTATCCAGTGTATCTTATTAAAATCAAAAGCTCCAATTCTCTGGCAATTTTTTGAGCAGTTTTACTATTTAAACCAAGGCCTTCCTTAGAAACAGATTTATTTAAAATTTCTTGAAATTCATCTCGAGACAATTCGTTATTTAAACGTTTTTCAAT
>CAZXUS010000041.1:0-5208 GCA_964643985.1 uncultured Bdellovibrionales bacterium
ATATCAATATCAACACAAACTAAAATCGTTCCGCAACACTGCGGAACGATTTTTCTACTTTTCGCCTCTAAATTAGATAAGTTATGAAAATTTACTTGACTTTCATATTTAATTTTGATAAGATATGGTTATCATGAAAATTACCTACTCTATGACGAAAAACTAGTTATAAATTAAGTAAATATATTATGGCGACACAAAAACAAATTGAAGACGCCTGGGATGAAGCGCAAAAAATGCGGGGCAAAAATCCTGGCACTTGGCGAAAAGATAAATTTGGTCACAAAATTAGAAAAGGTTCTTATGGAACAATTGGCGAGTATGGGTGGGAGATTGATCACAAATATCCAGAATCAAAAGGTGGCTCGGATAAAGATAAAAATTTGCAACCGTTATATTGGGAAGAAAATCGCAAGAAGAGCGACAAGGTTAATTATAAAAATAATAAATAATATCATGAATAAAAAAAGATGTTTTGTGAGTTTTGATTATGATTATGATCAATTTTTAAAAACAGGTTTAATTGCACAAGCAAAAAATTCTGATTCACCATTTGAAATTTCAGATTGGTCAATAAAAGAAGCTAATCTAGGTTGGAAAGAAAAAGCAAAAATGAGAATCAAAAATTCTGAAATTGTCATTGTAATGTGTGGGAAAAATACGCATACAGCGGCAGGTGTTTCTGTAGAATTAAAAATGGCGCAGGAAGAAAATAAACCATATTTCTTACTAGGTGGATATAGTGAGGGCGGAAATAGAAAACCTGTATCTGCAAAGAGCTCGGATAAGATTTATAATTGGACATGGCCTAATTTAAAAGCATTAATTCATGGGAACAGATAATATGTCTGAATATGGAGAGAAATTTAAAGAACATCTACTTAAACAGTATGAGTTATACTTGATTGCTGCCGATAAAATTAGTGACAGACGGGCGTCTGCAAATAAATATTTTTATACACTAAATTCTGGTATTCTTGTATCTATTAGTTTTTTATTAAATTCCAACATACAACCAGTTTTAATCATACCGGCAATACTATTATTAACAATTCTAGGAATTATATTTTCTATTATTTTTTGGTATTTAATAAATTCGTATAAACAATTAAATACAGGAAAATTTAAAGTTGTTCACAAAATGGAAGAGCAGTTACCGATGCAACCCTATAAAGATGAGTGGATTGAACTCGGGGAAGGTAAGAATAAAAGTAAATACTACCCATTCTCTCAAATAGAAAAAATTATACCGATTATATTTGGAGCTATTTATTCTATACTCACACTATCTTTAGTTGTGTATTTGGGTATTAAAACATTTTGTGTTTAATTTAGTTATGAAAAAAGAAACTCGCGAAAAATTATATAAAATTGGAGAGGTGGCGAAGATTTTAGGCATACACGAGGATACTTTGCGGAATTGGGAGCGAGAGGGTTTTGTTGTGCCTGAAAGAATTGGAAAGAGAAAGGATAGAAGATATACAGCAGATATGATTGGAGAGATTAAAAAAAAGGGTTTAGTTTCTGATTTAGCAAAAAAAGGACAAAAGACAAAAAAAGACTTATCAGAATTTACAAAAGATGAATTGATAAAAGAATTACAACTTTTGAATAAACAAAAAAAATATGGGCTTGTTTGGGAAAATCATATAGAAGAAGTCGTGGAGCATTGTAAAATCGAAGCTCCGATTTTAGTAAACAAAAAAGAAAAGCAAATAAAAGATAGGGATAAGACTAAGCCAACAAATATTTTAATTGAAGGAGATAATTATCATGCTTTGCAAGTTTTGAACTATACTCATGAAAAAAAGATTGATGCCATCTACATAGATCCACCCTATAATACTGGTGCAAAAGATTGGAAATACAACAATGATTATGTAGATGGTGAAGATACCTACAGACATAGTAAATGGCTCTCCTTTATGAGCCATCGTTTAGAGATTACCAAGAGCTTACTTTCTCGTGAGGGAATAATTTGTTGCACAATTGATGATTATGAATTACCAAGATTAACAATACTCATGGAAGAGATTTTTGGGAAAGAAAATTATTTAGGTACAATTTGCATTAGGAACAACCCCTCAGGGAGATCGACTTTAAAAGGAATATCAGTTAATCACGAATATGCGATTTTTTTTGCAAAATCTTCAAGTTCAAATGTGGGAAGATTACCTAGAAACGAAAAGCAGATAGAAAGATATAAGAAAAAAGATAGTAAAGGGTATTATGAAGAAGTTAACTTTCGAAAAGGCGGAGGCTTAAGAAAAGAATCACCCATAATGTTTTATCCTATTTTTATTTCAGATAAAACATGGAGAATCCCTAAGATGTATTGGGATAAAGAAAAAAAAGAATGGGTTTTGCAAGAAAACCTAAAAGAAAAAGAAACAATTATTTATCCAATCGATGATCTAGGAAGGGATAAAAGGTGGAAATGGGGGATAGATAGAGTTCGGGCTGAAAGTGATGAATTATTCGTCAGGAGAATAAATAATAAAAATCATCTTTTTCATAAAAACCGAATGGCTCACGAGACAGTCCTTCCTAATACATGGTGGGACAAAAAAGAATATTCAGCCACAGATCATGGAACAAGACTTTTAAAAGATATATTTGGCGAGCTAAAAACTTTTGATTATCCGAAGGCTGTGACCGCCGTCAAGGATTGTTTAAGAGTATTATCTTCAAAAAAGAACGCAATTTTCTTAGATTTTTTTGCTGGTTCTGGCACAACAGGTCAAGCAGTTTTTGAGTTGAATAGGGAAGATGGAGGAAATAGAAAGATTATTTTATGCACAAATAATGAAAATAAAATTTCTGAAAAAGTTACTTATCCTAGAATAAAAAAGGTTATAAAAGGTTATAAAGATATAAAAGGAATTCGCGGGAGTTTGGAATATTTTAAAACTGAATTTGTAGATATTGAGAACATAGACAAGGTATCAGATAAAAAGAAATTGGAATTTACTTATGAAGCTGGACAGATGATAGCACTCAAAGAGGACACTTTTAAAGAAGTTGCTAAAAATAAATTTTATCAAATTTTTACAGACGAAAAAGATAAATTTGTTGGTATATATTTTAGAGAGAATCTAGATAAATTATCAAAGATGGAGAATAATATTTTAGATAAAAAAGATGTAAAACTTTATTTATTTTCTTATGGAGTAAATGATTTTAAGAAAGATTACTCAGATTATAAAAATGTGGTTGTTAAGGATATTCCAGAACCGATATTAAAAATATATAAAAGTTTAAATAATTAATTATGAGACAGATAATATTAAAGCCATTTCAAGAACAAGCATTAGAAAATTTGACTGATGAATTTTTGCATAAATGGAAAAAAGAATCAAATCAAACGATAAGGTTTCAAGCTCCGACTGGCTCAGGTAAGACTGTTATGATGGCTCAATTTATTAAAGAGCTTGTAAGCGACCCTAGATTAACGGAGGCAAATTTGGCTTTTTTGTGGGTTAGTATTGGCGGTTCAAAAGACGGAGATCTTGCTTCGCAAAGTAAAAAGAAATTTATTGAGTATTATGATGGAAATGTAGCAATAGATATTACTGGTCTAGACGATATAGATAGAGATAAGGTTTTGGAGCAAAATGAAATTATGTTTTTCAACTGGTCAAAAATAAAAACTGCAAATAAAGATGGAAGAAAATTAAGGAGGGATGGAGAAACTGAAATAACTTGGGATGGAATGTTGGAAAGGACAAAGTTGGAAGATAGGAATATTGTTTTAATAATTGACGAGGCTCACAGGGAAACAGGAACATTGCTTGCGGACGAAGAAATTAAATTTATTGATCCGCGAACAATTTTGAAAGTTACCGCCACTCACGACAGTAAAGACGTTGACGTAGATATTGAATATGAGGAAGTAGTAAATGCCGGTCTTATTAAGGAAGGAATTTTATCACAGACTAAAGAAGATTTTGAAAATAAAAAAGAGCAAGATTTAGATAGATTTGTTTTAGATTTGGCATTGAAAAAAAGAAAAGAATTACAAGATATTTATGAAGAAAATGGTATTGATGTTAACCCGTTATTAATGATACAGCTTCCCAATGATGAGCAAAAAAATCAAGAAGAAATGAAGCAAAAAGATATTGTTTTGGGGTATCTGAAAGAGCAGAAAGTTGATGAAAACAAAATAGCAATATGGCTAACTGGAAAAGATAAGACGGACAACTTAGTAAACATCACGAAAAATAATAACGATGTAGAGGTTTTATTGTTCAAACAAGCACCAGCGACTGGGTGGGACTGCCCACGCGCGCAAGTTATGTTGATGTATAGAGAAACTAAAAGTCCTGTTTTTCAGGTTCAGCTTTTAGGTAGAATTTTGAGAATGCCAGAAGCTAAAAAATATTTAAATTCCACACTTAATCATTCTTATTTGTATACAACCTATACCAAAAATGAAATTATAGAAAGTTATAAAAATTTTGAAGGTATTGGCCCAAATGAAACTAAAATTTATGATTCTGTCATAAAAAATGGAATTGAACAGATTGAATTAGAAACATTTGTGTCGCAAAGAACAAGTTATAACGATTTGGGCAAAACTTTTCAAAGTACATTTTTAAGTATTGCAAAAAAGTATTTCAAGACTAAAAAAGATTTAGAAAAATCTGGTTTTTACTTTAACAACCAACTCGATCTAAATTTAATAGTTGACCAAAAAATTACTGATTATGACAATTTTATAAAAAATTTGAAAAAATCAAAAGACTTTGGACAAGAAATGTCTTTGACTGATGTGGAAAAACTATACAAAAAACTTTGTATAGAGATATTGTCAAAACAAGAAGAAGAATCAAAGTATGGTGGTATTGCTCGTTCTTATGGAATTTTAAAATCTTCCTTAAATGTATTTTTTGAAGATATACTAAAAATTGGAGAAAAGAGAGAGTATTATCAATACATAATTAACGACTTAATGAAAGGAGCTAACAGTATCTTGATACCAATTATCAATAAAGCTCTTTTGAAATATAAAGAGATTAGAGAAGGTGAAGAAAAAGAAAAAGACAAAAGAAAGCACGAAACAAAAATGATAAAAATTCCATTGTCAAAAATAAAGTATAGTAGTATTTTCGAAAAAATAGAAAGCAAGAGGTGTGCAATGCAACCTTGCTATATTGAGAAAAATAATCAGAACGAGAAAGATTTTGTTAAATATTTAGAAGAAAA
>CAZXUS010000042.1:0-4958 GCA_964643985.1 uncultured Bdellovibrionales bacterium
AAACCCCGAAAGGGGTTTTTAAAATTGCGGTGAGAAAGGGATTCGAAAAGCGGAGCCCCTAGATTCTGAGCTGGCGAAGAATTATAGAGAGCGGGGCGAGCTCGGGCAGGAAGTGCTAGACGAATGTGAGCCGAAGGCGATGCACGAGTCAGCAACTTGACGCCGAATCCCTTTCTTTCTAAATCTTTCTAAGTCTATATTTAAATCACGTCGTTTGCGAACGACTGTGATAAATACTGATTTAAATCAGTATTTCTTTTATATCCTCAATTACATCTCTATTTACGGAGTGTTTTTCGATAAAAGTTTGTCACTTTGGAACAAAATTGTTGACAAGTATTGATAATTTTTAAAAATTATGGCATAGTAATTAGTCATTGAAAGAAGTTTTTTGAAAATAGAAAAAATCACAATAGAAATTCTATAACCTTGAGGAGGAGAATAAAATGGTAGTGGAAACTAAAGAAAAATCTAAGGCATTGTATGAGCTAACTAAATTGTTACCTCTTGGTCAAAAGATCTATGATTTTTGTCAGGATTTTCCGGCGGTAGTTTTCAACGCCCCGGCGGAGCATCAGAGTGAATTTCAAGAGCAATATGCTGAGCAGATAGCAGACACGGAGCATGATCATAGTTCTTACCTGAATAGGTCTGGTGCATTTTTCTACGAAAACAAACCAGTAAAAGACTTTCTTGAAAGAATTGAAGAAGGTACCTATTTGATGCTTTCCATAATGGGCAAAAAAGATCTTGCGACTGTTGTGGCCAAAGTAGGAGCTTTTTACAGCGATAATGATATCCCCAAAAGCTGCAGAGTTGATTTTCATAAAACCAGGGGGTTCAAAAAACATATTGGCGGAATTCATGTTTGGTCTGGGCATATCTTGGCGGTGACTGTTGTGGATGGGTTGAAAAAAGAAATGGTTGTTTTAGATCCTGATGCTGAGATCTTTCTTGCCAAGGCTAGGAAATATGCTGTCACGGTGGAAGAATATTATCAGCGAAATTTTCGGATTGAAGTGGTTGCGACCGATTGTTGTTTCAAAGCCATCCAGGATCAGGGATTTGTTGATAATCAGATCTTCCGAGTAGTGGCGGTTCGAGGTGAAAAAGTTTTTTGTCCTGGGACTGAAGTTGAAATTTGTTCGGGACTGCTTGTCGATGAACATTCCTTGAGTATTATTTCAAAGCAAGGAGAGGTCATTTTTCAGAAAAGAAGACTTTGATTTTTCCAGAATTTGTAAAAGTTGAAAAGGCTAAGTGTAAATTCATGCTAAGCCTTTTTAATTTGGTTTTAATAAAGTTCCAGAGTTATTCCTCTGCCACTTTCGCAATAGAGTAGGTACACTACTCATCGCGAAATAAGAGCCTGTCATCGATTGTGATGCAGGCTCTTAATATTTTCTATTCATTGTTGCATTCAGGGCAGCAAGTTTCAACATACCAGCTTCTCCAAATGCATCCGCATTTTCCACATTTTGAAGTACGGGCTTCAGGTTCACCGTCTTTATCGATAAATATTTCATTCTTTGATCTATCACGTTCACCAATCAATCTAACGTTAAACCGACTACTTTGAATTTTTTGAAAAACTTTGCGAATAAGTCTTTCATTTCTTCCAACAAGAGGATTACCTAATTCTTTGCAGATAAGAGCTGTTAATTCCTGGCCTTCTTTCTCGGTAATTGTTATTGAGAACATTTTCACCTCCCGACAATTAGGTTGATATCAATAATTTTATTGATTTAAAAGAATACTCCAAAAAATAAAATAAGTAAACCCTTTTAATCAATTGACAAAAAAGTTCCAAAGTTGTCCTGCACTCCTTGTAATTTTCTACCCTCAAAAAAAGGTTTTCTGGTTGAGATTGATAACAGAAAGCAAGCAGGTCTTGACAAATTTGCTAATTGATTGTAAAGTTAGGGTATTAAGGAATTGTTTCCAACCACCCTTTTTACTGTAATTGGAAACAGTCCCATAAACATCTTTTGTTTAAAGGGTTCGTAGTTGGGGTAAATTATTATGAATGTTCTGAGCGATTGAGGCCATTAAATACCAATTTCAACCAACTATTTCTCACCAAATCTTGAAAATCTTGACTGCAATTTTGAAAAAAATATTCAATGTATCTATGGATACAATTTCATATTTTTTTCTTCATTTCGTCTAAAATTTTCTGCAATTTATGAGCAATAGTTAGCTGGAATTGGTATTAGGCCTTTTTATTATTGAGACCTGAAAATATGAAGAGTAAAAAAACTTTTAAACTATTAGTATTACCAACAGTTGGAAACGTCCCGCAAGTTATTGAAAAATTTCCTTTCCCGATTGATTTGACGGAAGGAAAATATAAAGATTTAGAGTTTGCTTTTCGAGACCAAGGAGTTTCGGTTACTTGCAATGGATTAGATCTGAAAAATTTCTCTTTTATTTGGTTGTCTTCTTCTTGGGTTTCTCGGGATCTAGCTTATGCCGTCAAGCTCTATCTTAAAGCTGGTAAAATTAAACATACTTATGTTGAGAAGGGTACTTCTAAAGTGACTGATCATATGTTATTTGCTTTAAATAACATTAAAGTTCCAGATACTTTATTTTTAGGTCATAAAAAAATTGAGGAAAGTTTAAATAAAATTCAGGATGTTTGTGGTTATCCGCTAGTAATAAAAGATACTAAGGGCGCTCGAGGTTCTTACTCAATATTAGTTAAAACAGCCAAGGAGTTGATTAAGGAAATTAAAAAATTGCCAAAACATAAAAAATATTTATTTCAAAGATTTATTCCCAATGATTATGACTGGGGTGTTTTAGTCGCCAATGGAAAAGTGGTTTCTGGCGAAAAAAGTTATCCTTGTTTCGGTGAATTTCGTAATAATACTTGTAACGGAGCTAGGGAAGTCTTTGTTGATCCGGCTGATATTCCCAAAGAAATAAAAAAAATCGCTTTAAAGACTAGCAAGGCTTTAGGATTATCTTGGTCACGATCAGACATTGTGATTGATAAAAATAATCAGACTCCTTATTTAATGGAAATTAATCGATTACCAGGACTTAGCTCAAAAAGTAGTGAAGTTGAAGGAGCTTATCAATTTTTAGCTTCCCAATTAGCCTGTTTTGTAAAATAAGATTCATATTTAAATACTGATTTAAATCAGTATTTCTTTACTTTTGATTGATTTTATTATATTCTTTTATTTCAACAAAAAGTTGAATAATTTTGAAATTTTGGAGGTAAAAATGGTGACTTTTGAAGAACTAGTTCGATTTTTTAAAGATGGAGAAAAAACACCGATTTTCTGGATTGGTTGTCCGATTCCTTTTGACCGAAAAGATAATAGGTTTTGGATTATAAAGAGAAAATCTTTGGTGAAAAATCTTCAAATTAAAAAAAATTCCACATTAAAATTTTTTTGTGGTGGGACTTTTGTTTTTAAATATAATTATTTGTCAGAATTAAGCGATGGGATTTTGATATTAAAAGATCCGTCTCCAGCTGATTTTCTTTATTTAGATTGGGCTTGTGTTTTTGGTCCAGTCGAAAAAGAAGTAGAGATTAAAGAAATTTTTAAAAACAAATTTCAATAGTTCGGGAACAAAAAAGTTCGTTTCCGGACTTTTTTGTTATTTTGTGATTGTAATAAAAAATCTTTGATATCGCTCTGGATTTTCTCTTGGAAAATTCGTTTTGATTGCAAAGATAATTTGAAAAAAATGATTTAAAATTTTTTTATAAAGTAGAATCGATGGCGAGACAAAATAACATTTAAAAAGATAATAATTTAAAGTTGATGTGGGTAGAGTAAAAGATTAAAATGATAATATAATATTTAAATAAAATAAAGTGAAAAAAAATAAATCGGGTCTTAGTAAGAAAATAATTTGCATAGTGGATGATGAACCGTTTATATTGGAAATGTATAGTAAGAAATTAATCAATGAAGGCTTCGAGGTGATTGGGGCTTGTGATGGTGAAGACGGTTTGGTAAAAATAAAAAAATGCAAACCCGATATTATATTAACTGATTTGATTATGCCCAAGAAAGATGGATTTTCTTTGATAAGAGATTTGAATGATAATCCTGATTTATCGAAAATTCCTAAAGTAGTTTTAACTAATATTGATGACACCGAAAAGAGAATGTTGGCTTGTCAATTAGGGGTATTATTTTTTGTTATAAAATCGCAATGTTTATCAGCAGAATTAACTAAAATAGTTAAAGAAATTTTAAGCGTGACTTTGAGGAACCCTATGAAAAATGTAATATGTTCACAATAATTTTTTTTAAAGCTTAGGAAAAAAATAATTTAGACAAAAAATCTCTAATCGGAAATTTGATTAGAGATTTTTGTTTGAAGGAAAATAGGGAAATGAGAAGATTTTTTTAGCCGGTTATTTTTTTGATTTCTTCCTCGAGGGTTCTGAGAATGTCTTTTTCGAGGACGGTTTTGAGGACTTTACCTTTGGCGAAAATGACGGCTTTGCCGTGACCACCGGCGATTCCGATGTCGGCTTCTTTGGCTTCGCCGGGGCCGTTAACGACACAGCCCATTACTGCGACTTTGATCGGTTTGTCTATTTTTTCTAGAAATTTTTCTACCTTTTCGGCTAAACCAACTAAGTCAATTTCACAGCGACCACAGGTGGGGCAAGAAATCATCTCGACTATTTTTTTTCGTTTGCCTAAAGATTGTAAAATGGTGTAACCAACGCGAACTTCTTCTGATAAAGGGCCAGTTAAGGAGACTCTTAGGGTGGCTCCGATGCCTTGTTCAACGAGAGTTCCAATTCCAATAGCGTTTTTGATAGTGCCGATGAAAGGTGTTCCAGCGTGCGTCACGCCAAGGTGCAGGGGATAAGGAATTTCTTGAGACAAAAGACGATAAGCTTCAATCATTGGAGGAACTTCGCTGAATTTGATAGAAACTAAAATGTCGTGAAAATCTAGTTTTTCTAAAATTCG
>CAZXUS010000043.1:0-4954 GCA_964643985.1 uncultured Bdellovibrionales bacterium
GCAATCGCTGAATCTCCTGCATCAGAACTGGTCACGTAATTCGAAACATCCACTTCAAATTTTTCTCCTGATTGAAGAGTTCCGTTTCTTTCTGAGCCAGCTCCGGAACCACCAGTTCCGGCATAAACTGCCGTCAAAACCAAATTAGTCGCATCCGTCACCGAAGCCACTTCCACCCAACTGGCATCTGCATTCAGCCAAATATAATCTCCAGCACTTAATTCGGTATCAAAAGCGGTTCCTGATCCAGAAACAGCGGTGGAAGCATTTGTGAAAGTTAAAGTTCCAGTAAGACTCATTCTAATATTTTCTACTAAAATTTGATCCGTAGTAGTATGTACTACATCCGCTGTCACGCTAGAAGTTGCTCCGGTCACGGTATCAGTATCAGCAATTGCTCCGGTAATTCCACCATGCGAAAAAACCAAAGTTGTCGCCACCGTCAAATCCGTTTGATTAGCTGACTCCCAACCAGAAAGCGTGGTATAATCCCCTCCACTCGCCCTAATAGTTGAAATAAATTCCGTCGCCCCATAAACCGGAAAAGCAACTGCTAGACTAACAAAGAGAATAAAACTTGTTAACAATAATTGGAATAGACGAAATTTTTTCCGACTTGCCCCGTTGTGCAACTTTCTAGGGCCAGTAATGGGGTAAATCTCAAAAACCCTCTTGGCGCTAATTAAAACCAAAAAGCAAATTGCTATTATTAAGCTGATTTTTAGGTTTTTAAACATTTTTTATTAATTTTGAATTTATAATTTCCGTGAGAAATTCCGAGCGGTTCAACCGCAGTGGAACGGCGGTCGAACCGCTAGAATTTCAACTCTCCACCCTGCCATTCCCACTACACATTTATCATTCCCGCAGAAACGAGACTCTAGTCAATTTAAATTATTAATTATTTTTTAATTTAAACATTGAATGCTCGTCTCCTCGCCGCGGCGAGTCTGCCAAGGCGAAGGGACCAAGAGGATTTTTTTCTTTATTCCTCCCCCTTTTTGAAGGGGGACCGAGGGGGTTTTTATTCTTTTATTTAATTTCCAAACAAATTCCCTTTCATTCTTTAAATTTAAAATACTCACAAGAAATTCTCAGCGGTTCGACCTCTGTGCCTATAGCGGTCGAACCGCTAGAATTTCAACCCTCCACTTTATCATTCCTTTCTCTTTTTCTGAATTCCCGTCTTCACAACAGCAGCAACAACGTTTTTATCAAATATCAAATATTATTATTTTACCACGGTTCAACCTTGTTAAAAAACCTTATTTTTTATTTTTTAAACTAACAGCTAAATTCTACCTCATTTTCCACAATTTAACAATTTCCCCTTGGGTTCAACCCAAGGAACTCCCTGGGTTCAACCCAAGGGGAAATCTATTCCAACAAAAACTGCGCAAAATCCCGTCTTTCTTTTATATCATCACAAGTTTTTTTACAAAAAATTTCATAATCTTTTTTATTTCCCGCAAATTGCTCCAAAATATCAGACTTGAAACACAAGTTTCCTTTCCGATTTCCAATATAATCCAGCAAACTTGAATATTCCCATTTCCCAAATTTTTCGATTTTATGAATATAATAATTGGCGTTTACATAAGCCGAAAGATATAGAAGTTGCGCATTAGAGGTTATTTCAACTTTTTTATGTCTCCCTTGAAATAAAGCTCCGGTTCTTTCATATTTTTTATTAAAATATCCCGTATAACCAGTCGCTAATCTATGAATAAATTTTGAAACTCCCTGATCACAAACCTCCTTTACAATCAAATGATAATGATTCGGATTCAAACAATA
The DNA here is from genome assembly GCA_964643985.1 of uncultured Bdellovibrionales bacterium. Taxonomy (GTDB): domain Bacteria; phylum Patescibacteriota; class Minisyncoccia; order Moranbacterales; family DUUL01; genus UBA2773. The sequence goes on from CAZXUS010000043.1 coordinate 1,798, forward strand.
CGCCACAATCTCAACCAGTTTTTCATCTTCCTTGGGTTCGACCCAAGGAGAATCTTTTTCTCCTTGAGTCGAACCCAAGGAAGATTTTAAATCCAATCGATCTCTTAATGATCCTAAATCATAATTATTAAACTCTCTCAAGCTAACAATAAACCTTTTAAAATCGCGATGACTACAGAAGATCTTTCTTTTCTCTACGCCTCTGTTGAAAATATGATAATATTCTCCAAAAAATTCCATAATTTTTATTTAAAACATTTTTTTGCTATTCGACCCCTCCCACGGTTGAACCGTGGGAATTTCAGTAGGAATTTAGTTGGAGTTTAGATCTCTCTTCATTGTCCTTCTCACTTCTTCCTCTAGATTCCCACCCCCCCATAACGACCAGCTTTTAAAACAATTCCAGTCAAGAGATATGGTCAGCTTTATTCTGTTTAAATAAGACAATCTCAACATTTTTTACTTTTATTTTTCTTTTTTCACTCATCTATTTAAAATTGAAAATTAAATTTATTCTTCTGTCATTCTCACTTTCACATTGTCATTCCCGCGGAAGCGGGAATCCAGCCGTTTAAAAATTTAAAATTGTTTATAAATTTCCCCTCATTATACTTAATATTTCATACTCAATACGCCATATTAAATACTCAATACTATTTTAAACCAAACTTTTCACTCGCTCTTTCTTTTGTTTTTCAAGTTCTTTTTCTATTTTCTGAATTCTTTTCAAAGCATCCGCAAATTCAGATCTATCAATTTTAGTTTTATCTATTTTATTTAGTTTGTTCTTGATGTCTGCTACCTCGAAACTAAGACTATCCAAACGATCGAAAACTTCTCTGAAATTATTTTCGATTTGTTGATTAAAACCGAGTTGTTCTTTTCTAAAATCAGTCATATCATCTCTGAATTCATTAAATTCCCCTCTTAGTCCATTTTGATTTTCCGCTATAATCTCAATTCCATCATTCATATTTTCCAACAAAGTCATCACCTGATTTTCAGAAAAAACTTTTTTTATTGTTGATTTTTTCTGTGATTTTTGATTTTTATTTAGCATTTTAAAAAAATTAAAAGTTATTTTCAGTAAACTCATTTTAACACAAAATTTAAAAATCTATAAATTTTCGTCTTTGTCATTCCCGCGAAGGCGGAAATCCAGTCATTAAAAATTAAATCATTTTACCCTGTTTAATAATTTATCTATACAGAGTCGAAATTGAATCAAAATTTATAATACCCTTTGAGTACAAAATTCAAAATTTTCTAAAAAACATTGAACATTAAATGAATATTGAATATTATGTATTGAATAGATATTAAACATTGATTATTGCATATTGAATGAAGATTGGTTATTGAATGTTGATTATTAAACCTACTTCTTTTCCACAATCTCCCACCCAAACTCTTCCTCCTCAAACGGTTGTTTTTCTCTCACTTTCATCAAATCAAACTCCAATTCTTCAATTTTAACTCGATACTCTCGAAACAAAACCGTTTCCACCAACATCATCTTAAGTTCTTCTTTTTCCATATCCTTCAACTGTTCTTCCTGAACAACCCCCTTCTCCAGCGCTTCATCTTTAGAAAGTTTTTCGGTTTTTGGTTGCACGATTTTCTGCGCTTGTTTTTCATCCAACTTCATTTTCAAAATCAAATAACTAATCCTTTCTGTTTTTGACCATTCACCTCCGGTCTCCCGAACCAAAATTACATCTCCGGCTTTAGCTGAATTTTGAGCATCTTCCTCTAGGTTTGAAGATTTTTGATCCTTAAGTTGCACCAAAACATCATAAATTTTAACCTCCCCTTTTTTTTCAGCTTGTTTCTTAAAAAACCAAATCCCTCCCCCAACAATTCCAATTAACAAAATTGCGCCTCCTGCCAAAATCACCAATTTTTTATAATCAATTTTATACTTCTTTTTCTTTTTTATTGCTTCTTTCTTATTTCCTCCCCCTTCTCGAAGGGGGACCGAGGGGGTTTTTATTCTTTGTCCTCCCCCTTTTTGAAGGGGGACCGAGGGGGTTTTCTCTCTTTTCTTTTTAGCAGTCTCTGAAAATGTCTCTCCAGTAGTCTCTATTTTTTCTTTCATTTTTTTTTTATTTAATTCTATTTTTATTAGTTCAACCTACAAACAAATTTTACCTCATTTTCCACAATTTAACAAAGCCATTTTCCCCATCATTCTCCCTCGGGTCTTCCTTGGGTTGAACCCAAGGAAGATTTTAAATCCAAACGATCTCTTAATGATCCTAAGTCATAGTTATTAAATTCTCGCAAACTAACAATAAATCTTTTAAAATCGCGATGACTACAAAAGATTTTTCTTTTTTCAAATCTTGAACAATCATGTATTTAAAATCTCGAGGTAATTTCTTGGAAAAATTAAATAATTCAATCGCTAAATCATAGCTGGATTTGAAGATTGGTAATTCGTAATAAAGCATTTTAGTTTTTTTAGCGATAATTTATAATTTTTCAAAATCCCCCCAAAAATCCCCAATCCCCCTTCCCGAAGGGGGAGCTTCGCCCCAAATAAAATATTTTAGCAGATTCCTCCCTTTTTAAAGGGAGGTCAGGAGGGTTTTTTGTCATTATTTTATTTTTCAAAAACCCCCTCAATCCCCCTTTAAAAAAGGGGGAAGGTCTGCATAAAACGCTTAATTTTAAAAATAAATTATATGATTTCAAAATGTAAAATTAATCAAGAAATCGACAATGTTTTGGAGCTAGCTAGGTCTTCGTCTTCATTGAATCTTAAAAATGTTTATTCAGCCAAATCAATCCTTGATGCAACGAGCGGAAAACCCGTAATTCTTATAGTAGGCGTACCGGTTGACAGTCGAGTAGCTAGAGAAGAAGTAGCGGAACCAAGCATAAGACACAGAAGACTCTAGGGAAGACCAGAAGTAGGTGCCAGAAGAGAGATTGTAGAACGAGCCACTAGAATCGCGGTAGCCAGCAAGTAACCCCTCGAAACCAGAAGAACCTCCTGTTTTTAAAGCAGTTCCGGCTGGATCACAATCCCAGGCTCCGCTTCTAGCAGCGTCACAAGCTCCAGTAGCTAAATAGTTTTCCAAAGTGTATTGTTCGGTACGAGAAAAATTTCTAGTCAGTTTAAAAATCTCTAAAAAAAGATCATAAGTGGTTT
>CAZXUS010000044.1:0-4395 GCA_964643985.1 uncultured Bdellovibrionales bacterium
TTTTTCCCTAATTTTTTTTTATCATGTTCATCTCTTCCAATAATTATATCATAAGGCATATTATATCTTGTTTAGGGGCTTTTTATATTTTGGATTATTATTTTTTTAGTATATATTGATGTTATTATTAAATTAATATAATTTAAAAATATAACTTAAAATATCTTTTATATATCTAATGTCTTTTTTTGCTATAATAAAAAAGCCAAAAATAAAAACTTTAATAAATAGATTAAATTTAACAAAATATTATGGATAAAATAAAGTGTTTAGTTACTGGTGGAGCAGGTTTTATAGGAAGTTATATAACAGATTTCTTAATTAATAAGGGTTATGAGGTTGTAATTATTGATAATCTTAGTACAGGTAAAAAGGAGAATGTTAACAAAAATAGTAAATTCTATGAAGTTGATATAACTAATGATATTAACTGGATTTTTCAACAAGAAAAACCAGATATTGTTATTCATACAGCTGCACAGGTGATGGTAAGAACATCTATTGAGAATCCTTTATTTGATGCGAAAATAAATATTTTGGGTACAATTAATGTTTTAGAAGGATGTAGGAAAAATAAGGTTAAAAAAATAATTTATACTTCAACTGGAGGGGCAAGAGTTGGTGAACCAGAATATTTGCCAGTGGATGAAAAACATTTTTTAAACCCTTCTTCTCCTTATGGAATTTCTAAGCATACAGCTGAGCATTATATCCAAATATATAATAAATTATATGATTTAGATTATTTGATTTATTGTTTTGGCAATGTTTATGGTCCTAGAGATGATCCCAAATGTAATCGGGTTACTTCAATATTTGCTTATCAAATGCTTAAAGGGCAAATACCCGTTATTTTTGGAGATGGAAATCAAACTAGAGATTTTATTTATGTATTAGATTTAGCAGAGTTTATAGTGAATAATCTCGAGAAAAAACCTAAACATAAATTATTTCATTTAGCAAATGGCGAGAAAATTAGTGTAAATGAAATTTTTCAGATATTAAAAAAATTAATTGGTTTTAAAGGAGAGCCAAATTATGTTAATGAAATAAAAGGAGAGGTAAGGAATATTGTTCTTGATACAACTCTTGTTCAAAAAGAACTTGGATGGAAACCAACATACAGTTTTGAAGATGGTTTAAATGAAGTAGTTGAATGGTTTAAAAAACAAGATTTAAAAATTTAAAAGTTAAAAATTAGTAAGATTGTTAGTATTAATTATTATAATATTATGGATTGTTTAAGATTGATATTATTTTATTTTTTAAGTGGATGTAATATATGTTATTTCTAATTCAGAATTTGGGCTAAAAATAGAGAGTAACCGAAAGATTAAAGATATTTATCAGTAAGTTGAGAAATTATGTGTATTATTGGTGAAATACTCACAAGACCGTGATAAGCTCCATTAAAAATTCCTTTATCAAGAGATTGGGATTGTTCTCCTTTTAAAATTTTTTTTGGAGCAAAATATAATCCTATCAATGGGGTCCATTCTTTCCAATCAAATTTTTTAATTTTTCCTTCCAGTTGATTTTCTTGTTTCATACAATTAGATATGAATAAATACTTTATAAATGTTCCGGTTAATTTACTACTCTGGAGTGAATATTTACAATACTTAAATTCTGGAATCAAAATCCTATTGATTTTGTTATTCTGTGCTCTCGCTCCATTCAATTTAGCTTGGAGCGATTTATTTTAGCCATATCCTTTTTTAGTTAGAATAAGATAGCCATATTATTTTATAATAGTTTTACTAAAGCCTTCTTTTGTGATTAAATTTATATATTATTAAATAATTTTCTTATATTATGGCAGAAAAAATTAACAGGCCTTTTGTTTTCCTTTGCACTGGAATGTCTTTAGATGGTAAACTGGCAACATCTGAAAGAAAGCAAACTGAAATCGTAACCAATGATGATAAAGAAATGATGTATGAATGTAGAATTAAAGCTGATGCAGTTATGGTTGGTGGAAGAACTTTGTTTTTGGATGATCCAGGACTTGCTGTGAAAACAGAAGAAAGGCAAAATCAAAGATTAAAATTAGGAAAAACAAAAGATCCTTTCAAGGTTGCGATTGTTTCTGACATTTCTAATTTGAAACCAACTGGTGATTTTTTTCATAGAGGAAATACCAGAAAAATAATTTTTACAACTGAAAAATCGCCAGAATCAAAAATTAATGAGCTAAAAGATTTTTGCGAGATTTATGTTTATGGAAAACAAAAAGTAGATTTGAAACAAGCATTGTCAAAACTATATGAACTTGGTGTAAAGTCTTTAATGGTTGAAGGTGGTGGAGAATTAATTTTTTCTTTATTAAAGGATAATTTAGTTGATGAAATCAATCTTAAAATTGGAAATCTAATTATTGGAGGAAGAAATTCGCCAACTTTTTGCGATGGAGAAGGTTTTCTGCAAGATACCGCTAAAAAAGTTAAATTGATTGATTTAATCAAGAAAGAAAATTATTTGATTCTAAAGTATAATGTAGAATAAACAAGCTTTGGGCAATTTGCTCACTATTGTTCGCACCCTGCTGCACTCTTCACTCCCTATTTAATTTTGTTTAGGTAACTTAAAGCTTAAACGGAAAAATGCTCAGCTTGGAGAATTCCCAAATTTTTTCCGCTTCGCTTCAGAAATTTCTCTTAATTGCGATGTTGGTTGTAATTACTTTATGTTGTTAATGAAATTTTAAATAGGAGAAATTGTATATTTTTTAAGAATAACAATTATATCAAAAATTTAATAAACTATTAATCCTAGTTATTTCCAACATGAATAAAAGAGGATTATGGGGGTATATTTTAATTGGTATTGGGGTATTAGTTCTTATTGGGGCAATAATTTTTATTGTAATAATTTCTTTTTTATTTAGTGGGCTACGTTTTGATAAGGAAATAAAATTTTGTATGAAAATGTCTTCTAATTATCAGGTAAGATGTGTTAGTAGTATTGCGATTGAGAGAAATGATGTGGGTGTATGTACTAAAACTTTTATTTTAAATTCTTTATACAAGAGTGATTGTATAATGTCTTATGTTAAAGGCACAGGAGATGCAGAATCTTGCAATCTTATTTCAAATGAACTGATAGTTGATAATTGTTTTCTTAATTCAATCTCAAAGAATCCAGACCCTCTTATTTGTGAAAAAATTTCTGAAACATTTTATCGCAATGATTGTTATTATGATATAGCAGAAAAAACAAAAAATCAACAATATTGTAATTATATAAATGAGGATTGTGATAAGGATAAAAGATGTACATGGTTAAAAGGTACTTGTGTTAGTGTTGCTTTAAAAAAATAAAGTAGAATAAGATTATTATAAAAATATCCAAAAATTGGTTTTTATTCTGAAGTATTGTTTTATTTATAGAATTTTTATTTTGGCTTATATTGTTTCCATAGAGGATATCCAATTCTTAAATGGGCTTCTCTGTAGGGAAATTTATCACACCAAACATAAGCTGCTTCTGTATCCCATGGAAGTTCATGACCTTCTAATTCATCAATATCAACAAATCCTGTATCTCCAGCATTATCAATTGCTTTATAAAATTTGCAAGTAAAACATCCTTTCTTCTTTATGTTGCTCACATCTCTTAATAATTTTCCCCATTTTTCACACTCATTAGGATAATTTTTGTAGGTATTATTATAATTAATAATAGAACTTTTAGGATAAAAGTTTTTTTAGATGTATGTTGAAACTTAAAAGTTTGAGATTATGTTTATTTTTTAAGTAGATGGAGTATATGTTATACATAATTAATTTCCTTTGTCTATCGCTAACTTTATATAATTCAAAACATTTTCATAAAATATGATTTACAAAGAAAGACCGCAAAATTTTAATCCAAAATTTGAGGTGGTTAGTTGTTTTGTGGAATATAATGGAGAAATTCTTTTACTTTACAGACAAGACCATAAACCAGAAGGTAATACTTGGGGTGTTCCTGCTGGCAAAGTTGATTCAGGAGAACATATTCTGGAAACTATGGTTAGAGAAACTCAAGAAGAAACTGGATTCATATTACCCCCTAGACAACTTTCTTATTTTGGAAAAATATATGTAAAATATCCTGATTACGATTTTATTTATCATATTTACCAAACAAAATTAGACCAGAGGCAGAAAGTTGCTATTAATCATAAAGAGCATAAAGATTTTAAGTGGATTTCTCCTGAAAATGCTTTGAATATGCCTTTAATCCAAGATTTAGATGCATGTATAAAATTATTCTATGAACTTTGACAGGGCTCTGGTTTTTAACTTGCTCTGTTTCACTCCGCACCTCGCTACGCCCTGAAAACTTCTTTTATTCCTGATGTTATGTGCAATATTACTCAGAAAGTTGGCCTATATATCATAAGATTCTCTT
>CAZXUS010000045.1:0-4293 GCA_964643985.1 uncultured Bdellovibrionales bacterium
TATTTATACCATTTTCAATTAACCACTATTTATCCAAGTCTTGAAAATTTGGACTACGACTTTGAAAAAAATATTAAATGTATCTACGGATACTAATTCAAGATTTTTTTCTTTGTCTCGTCTAAAATTTTCTGCAACTTAATAATTATTGGTTATTTGGAAATGGCATTAGATTATTTTTGCATCGCTGTTTTTTTGAGCTTGGTCGGCATTTTTTCAATGGCGTATCGCAAAGCGGTTCGAGGCATTTTGTTTTTATTTTTGATAACGTATTTGAATATTTTTTCTCCTTGGGTATTGGAAGCTTCTTTCAGCATCCAGCCGTAGCCTTTTTGCACCAAGTCGTCTTCATCTTCTAACAAAATATCGGCTATTTCAAAAGCTTCTTTTAAAAAGCTGTCTTTTCTTAATGAATATATTAGCACAACTGCTGAAGCTCGTCTAAGCCAGCGGTTTTTGGAGTAAGCCCATTTTTTAGTTTTGTCGGTTAATTCTGGAAAGTTAAAAATTAAAAAGCCTAAAGCGTGGGTGCAAAAATCATCGCAAGTAGCCCAGTTGTTGACATATTTCTTGGACCATAATTCAAAAACCTCGAAATCCTTTTTAGTGAAATTTTCTTTTTGCCTGAAAGCCCAATCAAAAGCAATCATTTTAAATTCGTCTTCCTTCTTTAAAAGTTGTTTACAAATATTCCAAATATCTTTTTTGGCTAAAGTTTCTACTTCTGGATAATATCTAGCGGAGATTTTTCTGACAATGGGAGTTCGAACTCCTAGCCCGTTGGTCTCTTCTTTGAAAAAAGTTTTAGAAATTTTTTGGTATTTTTTATCAATATTTTGTTGTAATTCTTTTCGAATGGCTTTAACTAATTTTTCCGAGTTCATTTTTTTTTGACTTAATTTCTTTGTTTTGTGATTGGAGACAATTTCATTTTAACTTACTTAATTTTAATAATCAAATCTGTTGACAATTTATTATTATTGAGTTAATATTCTTAGAGTTATTTCCAGCTCTTCTCGTTGTCACCTCCCCAAGTTTGACAACATTTATTCTTGGACTTTAGGTTCACGAAGAGTCGGTTTTACTGGTTTTCTGTTTTTTTTTAAAAAACAGTTCGTGCTCGCTTCTTTAGTTTTTCTCTTTTTGTTAGAATAACAAAAGGGAGCGAGCAACTTAAAAAATTAGCATCTGTGAATATCATTTCACCGATGCTTTTTTTATTAAAATATTAAATAATCTATTTACAAAATGATTTAATTGTGGTACGATATATAAGTTAAATAAAAAGGAAAGTTTTTTGACATAAATTTTTTTGGGAGGGAAAATTATGATTGATAATCAAGCTTTAATCTTTGAAATTAAGAAAAGACAAGAGAGGCGAAAGAAGAAATTAAAGGAAGAAAAAAGAAGGAAAGAATTGTTAAAGATCTTTTTCTATAAATTGTTTTGTCCTTTTCTGGTGATTCCGAGTGCATTTTGTTTGTATAAGTTTGTTTTTTTTCTTTTAGCAAAATTCATGCAAATTTGTGGGTATATTTTTTATCCCGATGATCTTGAAAAAGGATGGTATATAATTCCTGCTATCATCTGCCTTTTCCCTCTACTTCTTGGTGAAGTTCGAGAATTTTGGGAGAGAGCAATCAAAGAATTGGGTTTGGTTTAGATAAAATCCAACTTTTTAGAAAATAAAAAGCCCTAGGTGTTAAACTTAATACTAAGGGCTTTTTTTGTGGGGAAAATTTGATATAGTAAAATAAATATAGTTTTTTGAAATAAAATTAATTTTTTGGGAGAGGGGAAAGGCCATGAAATCAAAAAATAAAAATAAAAGAAAATGGGGAGAAGTAGCTTCTAACATAAGTCTTGTTTCTAATGAAGATTCTGAAGATTTATGGCGGGAACTTTTTGAAGCTTCTGGAAAAACTTTTCAAAAACTTTTAAGGGGTTATTTAATGACAGGGGACCATTTTAAAAAAAATTGGGGAGAAGTTTTTTTCAAAGAGATGTGCAGACGAGCTCGATGTATTGCTCATTGGAAAAAAATCGCAAAATATGGAATTGAGTTTCATCCGCCTTACAACAAAGCCATTGAAATAATTTATGAAGATGCAAAAAAGTCCAAAGTTTTGTATCGATGGAGAGAACTTCGGAAATTGATCAAGTGTTGGCATTTTTTGTGGCCGGAAGTAGAAAGACGGATACTTGAACTAAAAAAATAAAATTCATTTTGTTAAAAAAGGAGAAAAGCTCTAGTGTTAAACTTAACATCAAGGGCTTTTTTTATTGATTAAAAGCTGGTATAATAAGGCGAATCAATAATATTTTAAGTTTAAAATATGCTTATAGATGACGTGAAAATTGAAGTATTTTCTGGAAAAGGTGGAGCTGGAAGAGTGCTTTTTAATAAAAATAAAATGAGTAGAGGGCCGACTGGAGGCGATGGTGGAAACGGTGGACGAGCATATCTCAGAGGTGTTTCTAATATTGGAGCTTTATCTCGGTTTCGAGGTAAGAAAGTTTTTCACGCTGAAGACGGAGAAATGGGTGGAGAGCAGAGAATGAGTGGAATAACGGGGAAAGATCTTGTTTTGGATGTTCCAGTGGGGACAGTGGTGCATATTTTGAATGCGGGAATCAAAAAAGAGATTACTAAAATTGGAGAAAAATTGCTTCTAGCGGAAGGTGGAGTTGGCGGACGAGGAAATTTCTTTTTTCGATCTTCTTCTAATACTACGCCTAAAGAATGTGAACCAGGAGAGTCAGGTAAAAAAGTGGAGTTATGGTTAGAACTCAAATTAATTGCTGATGTTGGCTTGGTTGGATTGCCAAATGTTGGAAAATCAACTTTATTGAACGCGGTGACGAATGCTAAAAGTCGAGTGGCTAATTATGCCTTTACGACTTTAGAACCAAGTCTAGGAGTTTATTATGAATTAATTTTGGCTGATATTCCAGGATTGATTGCAGGAGCTTCCAGCGGAAAAGGTCTGGGGATAAGATTTTTAAAACACGTTGAAAGAACTAATACTTTTTTTCATTTAATTTCAGCCCAATCGAAAAATCCAGTTGAAGAGTATCAAGTAATTCGAAAAGAGTTAGAAGAATATAATCCGGAACTTTTGAAGAGGCAGGAATATGTTTTTTTGAGTCAAAGTGATTTGGCTGATGATAAAAAAATAAAAAAAGATATCAAAGCTTTGAAAAAAATAGGCTTGAAAGTTCAGGTTTTGTCTATTTTGGAAAATAAAAGTGTGGAAGATTTGGAGAAGACTTTGAGAAAGGTTATTAAGGCTAAACGAGTTTAGCCTTGAATTGTTTCAAAATTTTCACTTCGGCAAGTTTTCCTCGGTAAGTGACGCGAGACGGCCCTTTAAGAAAGGAGAGAAATAAAAAAGAAAAACCCTCCTCGGTCCTCCCTTCGGAAAAGGGAGGAGGTCCGGTGGGCGGGTTTATTTTCGGAGAAGAGTGATTTTGAATTGTTTCAAATCAGATCTAAATGTCAAATGTTTAAAATCCAAATTTTGTCATTTAAGGGCAGGTTTACCTGTAATAAAAAGTTGAATAACCAAACTTCTGGATTCCCGCCTCCGCGGGAATGACATATTTAAGTTTTCATAAATATGGAAAATTGGAAGATGAAAATTTTATTAATAATTTTTATCATAAGTCTAGTGGGGCTAGGCTCTCTTTGGGGTTGGAAAAAGAATTTGGAAATTAAAGAGAAACAAGCAGAGGAAGTTCGAATTGCTCAAGAGAAAAAAGAAAACAAAGAAGCATTGGAAGAATCTCTTAAAAAAGCGGTGGCTAGTATTAGTGAGAGTTCTAACTTGGTTGTAGAAGCGGTTGTTTTGCCGAAAGCGCCTTCGATGAATCGAATGAAAACTCAGGGTTGTGTGGTGGACGGACTTTTGAATGGGGGAAGTGAGGATGCTAAAAGTGCGATTGATTTGATTAATCGTTCCAATTGCTATTATCTGCATCGTTCGGTTGAAACTTGGTTAGAGGCGCCTGATTTTGAAGAGATTGAGGAAAATATGGAAAAAATAACTAAAGAAGAAGTGGTTTACGGGATGTTTATTTCGGAAGCGATTGATACCAAAGCGGAATATTATTCTAAAACCAAAGGACGGGAGTTGGATTTTGCTAAAATGTGTAAATCTGGCACTAAAAATTTTTGGGGAGAACATACTTGTGTTTCATCTTTGAAACGAAGTGAATATCAAAATTATGTTTTTGATATCATGGTGCGAGCCATTAATTTGGGAGTTCAAAGTTTTATGTTTGGTCAAATTC
>CAZXUS010000046.1:0-4138 GCA_964643985.1 uncultured Bdellovibrionales bacterium
GAAACAGTCCCGTTAACATTTTTGACTAACGATGAAAATGCTTTTTACCCAGCCTACAATTTTTGGTCTTCTACTGAGAATTATAATAATTCTAGCAATGCCTGGAACGTGAATTTGAACAATGGGAACACGAACAACAATAGTAAGACTAATAGCAATTATGGGCGTTGTGTTCGTCGGAAATTAGAATTTTAGATTTGACGCTGGCTTTTTTGGGAAAAGAGATGTTGAGAAAATCCCCTCGGTCCCCCTTTAAAAAAGGGGGAGGACAAAGGAGTAAAAAACCCCTCAATCCCCCTTCAGGAAAGGGGGAGGGAAAGAGGAGAAATTTTGAAAAAAAGAAAAGTTTTTAGCTTTCTTTTTGGGTTATTTAGTGCTCTTTTATCCAAACAAAATAATCAAAGTTTTTATTTGCAGGAGTTAGGTAGAGTTTTAGAATATTAAAGTGTTTTTCGTAGAGATGTTTACGTAAGTGATAGGTATCGGCATGTTTGAATATACCATAATATGAATTTACAACAGCTAATATTTTTTCAAATTCTTGGCATAATTCTGGCGTCCAAAGACGAACTGGTTGCTCGGGGTTTTTTGTCAAAATTTTTCTATTGAATTGCCATAGTTTGTCTTTAAATTTTTTAACGGTGTGGTTACGAACAAGGATATGGCTTGGTTTTAATATATAGCCAATGAAGTTGATTCCTTCGGAAATTGGTTGCAGAACTGTTTTGTCAGGATGTAATTCTAATTTTAGTCTTTGATTTAAAAAATTATTAATTTTTTTTTGCCAAATTCTAAGTTGTTTAGGGTTCTGGTGAAGAATAAGCATATCATCAACATAGCGGAAATAATATTTTATTTTGAGTTGGTGTTTGACAAATTGGTCTACTTCATTTAGATAAACATTGGCAAAAAACTGAGAAGTTAAATTGCCGATTGGTAAACCTTGATTATTAGGAACGTTAAAAAGAGATTTATTGGAAGGAAGCAAATCAAAAAGGTTAGCTGGTCCTTTTTGGGAAAAATTGGAAGTGGGATTGTGAAAAATAATTTTTTTGGTTAACCAGATTATTTCAGGATTTTTAATATGATTCTGAATCAAATTGAAAAGAATTTCTTTATTGAGCGAGGTAAAAAAGGCGCGAATATCAACTTGAAGATAATAGCAAGGAGCTGGTAATTTTCGAATAATTTTTTTTAAATCGCGGATGGCTTTGATAGCACCTTTATTTTTTCGACAAGAATAAGAATGGTAGATAAATTTTGGATTCCAGATTGGTTCTAAATATTCCACAAGTAAGTGATGAATAATGCGATCACGAAAATCAGCCGCAAAAATTTCACGTGATTTTGGTTCGGTGATGATGAAATAGATAGAGCGTTCTGGCTCGTAGGTATGATTTTGTAATTCTTGTTTTATTTGTAGTAATTTTGATTCAAAGTTTATTTCAAATTTTATGGCGTTTATGGTTTTTCTTTTATGGATTCTACATTGGTAATAAGCAAGTAATATTTTTTGAAAAGAAAAAGGTTTTGGAGTCATGGATATTTTGGATTTTTATGGTATAATTATAACATAGGACTGTTTCCAATTAAGCTTTTTCAACGAAATTTATTATTTTTGAGACTCGCCTGCTTCGCGAAGCGAACACGGGTAGGTAAATTATTTTAAAAATTTTGAAGCTTTAGCGGAAGTTAAGGCAATAAAATTTTTAAAGAATTTAACTAAAAATGGAAAATTGTCCGCCTCGGCAAGCGACGCGAGACGGGCAGTAAAAAGGGTGATTGGAAACAGTTCCAGTATAAATAAATTTCAAAAAATGTTGCTGTTGTTCTTGTGAAGAATCACTTTAATGGGGTTATAAAGAAAAGTATTTTTGCAAAAAAAGAAAAACGGAAAAACCCCTCAATCCCCCTTTGAGAAAGGGGGATGAAAATAGAATATATTAATTGTTAAAAACAAGCGGTTGAATTTTAAAAGTAAGCGCTTTCGGCAAAAAAGCAAAATTATTTTTTTGAAAATATTTGAAAAAATAAAACAATTAAAACATTTAGAGAGAAAAAGAGTCGTTATTCTGGCGGGAGGTTTTTTAATTTTGGTTTTATGGATGGGAAATAGCTATTTTTTGCCCTGGTTCCAAAAATATCAATTGCGAACTCATTTCTATAAGGCAACAAAAGAATTAAAAGCTGTTTCAGAGGAGCAAGCGTTGAAGAGCAGTGAAGGGCGGTGTGAACAACTCCGGAAATCTGCTACTAAGCTATATTCAGTGAATGAAATTAAAAATGAAATTGATAAATCTGGGAGGGATGAAAAGATTAAATTAGTAGGAAAAAGGGATTCAAATTCGAGAGAACAAGACACTGATTATTTAATTTTGAATATTGAAAAAAAAGAAGTTGAATTATTTTGTTTCGATTTTATGAATCGTTTGATTGTTGAAGGGGAGGGTCAGTTGGAGATTGGGTTTAGCAATTTTGAAAATATTGAAGGCAATGCCTTGAGCTTGAAGAATGGAAAAGGAAAGATTCACCATAATCAGATTAGGAACTCAACTAAAGCGGGGATTTTTGCTAATAAAGGAGAATGGAATATTTATGGTAATATAATAAAAGATAATTTAAGTTATGGCATTTATGGAGGTTATGAATCTTCTTTAAATTTATATGAAAATGCAATTGAAAATAATGGTGGTTATGAAGTCAGACTTTTAGAGGAGCGTCAGATTTTTGATTGATAATTTTTATTAAAACTTTTTCGAAGTCATAGTTTTGAAAAACAAGACAAAGGGAAAAACCCCCTCGGTCCCCCTTTGTGAAAGGGGGAGGAAAGATGAGAAAAGCCTCAATGCCTCTTTGAAAAGTGAGAAACGCGGGCTCCTCCCTTTTTAAGGGGAGGTCGGGAGGGTTTTTAAAAAAAGAGCAGAAACAAAAAACATTGAAAAGAGTAAAATAATTTCAAAAAATTTTATGAGTAGAATTTGGTTTGCAATATTATTATTTATTATGCCATTGGCAGTTTTTGCTGATAATTCTGGCAACTCCACTGGTTTTTCTTGGTCAGAGAAAATTGGTTGGATTCATTTTTCCGGAGAAGATGCTGGAGTTGATTATGGTTTGGATGTCAGTAGTGATCAAATCAATGGCTATGTTTGGAGTGAAAAAATTGGTTGGATTTCGTTGAATTGTTTGAATGACACATCTTGTGGTGTTCAGGCGTATGGGGTTGTTTCTGATGGAGAGGGGAATTTGTCTGGTTATGCTTGGAGCGAAAAAGGGGGTTGGGTTAATTTTAATGGAGTGGGGGCGGTTGAATATCAGGTAGAAATTGATAGTAGCGGAAATTTTTCGGGTTATGCTTGGAGTGAAAAAGTTGGTTGGATAAATATGAATGACGCCGGCGATTATTATGGTATTGAAAGTAGCGAAGCTGAAGCTTATTGCGATGATTGTGTACCTTGCAATCCACCGGTTTTGTATTGGCCTTTTGATGAGGGGTTCGGCACCTCGGTTTATGATGAAAGTTCTCGAGGTAATAATATCACTAGCAATGGCGTTCTTAATAACGGAACAGCTTGGCAGGATGAAAGTCAGTGTACCCAGGGAAAGTGTTTGAGTTTTGACGGGAGCGATGACAATGTTAGTCGAATTTATGATACTGATTTTAGTTTTAAAGAGAATAGTTTCTCAGTCGGTTTTTGGTTGAAAAGTCCGACAGTTTCTGCTTCTTCTTATTTAGTGTCGCGATATGATACGGCTGGTTGGAAAGTGTGGTTAGATTCAGACGGAGATGTTTGTTTGGGGATTGACGATGATAGTACTTGGAGCGGAGAAACTCCAGACGACTATGCTTGCACCAGCGGAGGGGATTATGATGATAACATCTGGCATTATATTTTAGTTGAAAAAGATGAGGCTAACGGAATTTATGTTTATGTTGACGGTTCTGAAGATGCGTCCGATGTCTCCTTAACTGCGACTGGTTCTCTTTCTGGCACTAGTCCTGTTTTATATCTTGGAACTGATTCAGACGGGGTCACCGCTCCATTTTCAGGCTCGCTAGATGAATTTAAAATTTATAATTACGCTCGGACGGCGGATCAGATTAAGCAGGATTATAATGCGGGGTTGGCGGGGGTGA
>CAZXUS010000047.1:0-4055 GCA_964643985.1 uncultured Bdellovibrionales bacterium
TATTAAAGATTGGTTTTAGTATAACTGTCTTTTCAAAGGCCCGTCTCGCTGAGGCTTGCCGAGGCGGAGGGACCGAGGGGGTTTTCTTGTTTATCATTCCTGCGAATGCCTTCCTCACCACAACCTTAACGAAAACATACAAAATCCAGTCAATCTAAAATTCAACCCTTCCAATCCTCAATAATAATTTTACTTCCCGATTTCTTCACCACCACCTTTTGTTTCTTGATCCAGCCTAGTTCCCTTACCATTTCAATCGGCAATGTCACCGCATAACTATCCCCATTCCTTAAAATCTTACGAACATTCCTATCTTCTAATTTTCGCCTCATTTTTTGTTTTTTAATTTTTAAATTAAATCTTAACTTTAAAATACACCTTTAAAAAAATCAATATTTAAATCAGTATTCAAATAATGATTTATAAAATTATTTTTTAAAAACAAATAAGTGCTCATGCATAATTAAAAGAAAATTAAAATCTTTTGATTTGTTTACCCAAAAACCTGTCGCCTTACAATTATGTTGTCTTTTAATAATATCCTCTTTAAGAATAAATCCTTGTTTTAAAAATTTTTCCATAACCTTAAAAGCCAAGGGCTGATACATTTTATTTCGTCTAGTATCCCCCATTAAAATTGCACAGTATTTGCCTTTTCTTAAAACTCGATACAATTCACTCGCCACTTTTTCCATTTCATCACAAAATTTATCAATATCGTGAACACTTGATAAATCTTCCCTATTCTTTCCGTCGCTATATTTAATTATATCCACATATGGCGGATGAGTTAAAATTAAATCTATTTCCTCATCTTTGATAAATTCAAGCTTTCGAGCATCACATTTTTTAATTCTTTGTCTAGCTTTATTTTTAGAATCAAATTTTAAAGAATCCTCAGTTCTCTCTAAGGCTTCTTCACTTACATCAGAACAAGAAATATGTCTATTTAAAATTTTAGCTTCGATAGCAGTTGTTCCTCCGCCAATCATACAGTCCAAAAGATGTTCACCCTCCTTCGAATACCGCAAAATTAAATTACGCACCACTTCGGGCGCCCAATTTCCTCTCCAATTTGATTTATGAGTTGCCCAATTTCCCCGTCTCGGAAATGACCAAACACTTGTACATTCTAAATCAAATTCATCCGGATGAAGTTTTAATTCTTTTTTAGCTGTCATTTTTCTTATAATGAACCTGTTTAACTACTTCTATAACTTCATAAGTTTTTTTGTTAGGAAATTCCTTCTCAAACTGATATGTTGCCTCTTTCTCACTTAAAAGTCCCTTGTAAAATTCAAGAACAACGAGATCTCCACCTGACTCATCTTCTTTCCAATAACCTATAAAGTAGTAATCATATTTTTTTAATAATTTTAATTCACAAAATGGAAGTTTTATTTTTTCTACCTCAGAATTTTTCAATTCTTTGTATACAAGTTCTAAATTAGGCAACAATAAAGAGGAAACAACCAGAAGTGAATAGTTAAAAATCCCTAAATCAAGAACTTCAAACCATTTTGATAAAACAGACAAGATGATAATGGATATAAACAAGAGGAAGGACCAGAAAAGACCACCCTTTAAAATCCTTACCATTCTAATTCATTTAAAACTCCTCCTTCAATCATATTCAAATTAAAAACATATTCATTGTGATTATAAGTTTCTTCCAAAGGTCTTTTGGCTGTATGCCATCCCAAACCATCAGTAATCCAAATAAAATCAATGTCCTGTCTCTTTAGTTCATCGTGTAAACTTTTGAACTCTCCACAAACCGCTTTCAGCTTTGATCCGCCTCCATTGTAAAAATTAACTTCAATTAGTTTAATTTTTTTGTTTTGTGGATTAAATATAGCAAAATCAAAACTCCTCTCAGTTTTATCAACCTGCACTTTTATTCCCCACTTGGCTTTTATTGCTTTTGCTCTAGCCTGAGGCATATATTCCAAATCTTTTTTTGCACAAAATTCACTAATATGTTTTTCTGTTATCCTCTCCATTAAAGTTCCTCCTCTATTTTTGCGTCCATTACTATCTAGTCCGACCTCAACACCAATCACATAATCAACTAGATTCTTTATTCCATCTTCTTTAAAAAGTTTCACTAGACCTGATTTCTCGATAAATTCAAAATATTTTCCAGATTCATCGTTTCCATCTTCCAAGTTTTCAAAATCAAAGAATCGCGAATCACCACTCGCTAAATCAAAAACCTCTAATTTGCTTTCCCTAACAGCTAACAAAACTGGCAACGCTTCTATGATATCAAGGTTTTTCGCATATAATTTTTTAAATTCTAATTCCAAATCTTTTTTGCCTAAAAGATAATTCAACTTATTGAGAGTTATTTCCAATTCTGATTTATTGGCGAAAACCTTATTCCAATTTACGAAATAGTCCCAGGTTTTAATTGAGTTTTTTAAAGTGTCTATTAATTCTTTAAAATCTTTTTTCATAAAATTAATAATTACTGATAATTAATCACAACAACCTCCTTAATTTTTCCCCTTTTACTAGCGTTGGAATTAATCGCTCTACTAGCATAAATATTATTTATAGAAATTTTTTTATCTAAGTTTGAATATAAATTTTTTATGAAAGGTGTGTCAGAATTTGAAAGCATAACGAAACAACCTTTTTTGTGAAGTTTCAAAAATGTGTCTCGAAGTTCTGTTTGTTCTTTTTTGAGAAAACCTTCTTTGGTGTAACTCGTAAAACTTGAAGTTGCGTTAATCGGATAATAAGGCGGATCAAAATAAACAAAATCGCCTTTCTTGGCTTTCTCTAAAGCCTTTTTATAATCTTCATTTAAAATTTTGATTCCTTTGAGTTTTTCATTAATTTTCAATAAATTTTTTTCATCACAAATTAAAGGATTTTCATATTTTCCAAAAGGAACATTAAAGCCTCCACTTTTATTCACTCGATACATTCCGTTAAAACAAGTTCGATTGAGATATATAAACCGAGCAGCAATTTCTAAATTTGACAATTTTGCTATATTTTGTGCTCGAACTTTTAAAAAATATTCTTTATTATTTTTTTGTTTATGTTTTCTTAAAGCTTTAATTAAATCAAGAACATTTTCTTTAATTATATTAAAAGCAGTTGTTAGTTCACTATTTAGATCAGAAAGAATTGCTTTTTTTGGCAATAAATCAAAAAACATCGCCCCACCTCCAACGAATGGTTCGAAATAAGTTCCAGTCTCGGGATTAAATTCATCAGGCGGATACAAATCCAGATCTCTAAATTGTTTGGCTAATTGTCTTTTTCCACCAACCCATTTCACAAAAGGTTTTGGGTTTTCTTTTTTATATTGACGATAGTCTTCCTCTATTATGTCTTCTTCGGTAATATCAAATTCTTTTCTATATCGCAAAGAAAACATTTTAACATGAATTGGATGCTCTCTTAACTTAGTCGCTATTCTTTGAATTATTTTTGTATCCTGCATTCTTTTATTTTAAAACAAATCTTATTAATCTATTCTAGCATTAATTTGTATCTATTGAAAACCATTTTAAAATCCCCCTCCCTCCAAAACCTACCCCCATTCTACCCCCTTTCCCTCCTCCCCGCAAATTTTTCGTCTTAAAAACGAGCTTTAAAAAAATCAGTATTTAAATCAGTATTTAAATACTGATTTCCATATTCTCCACTAAAAATATTTTCTATATTTTTATTTTTTTATTCCATATCGAATCCAAATCTTTTTAAAAAACGGCAAAGACAAGGTTGAAAGTAAAAAACCTGAAGTTGGAACAATAGAATTTATTAACGGCTTTGGTAATTGAGCCACATAAAAAAACAGAACAATTGTAAAATAGGTTAAAACGGCAATAACAATTCTTCTCGGCCAACTTGTTTCCCAAGCCTTATCTAACTCAACTTTTTTGTTTCTTTTCTCGATTACAACCAATCTTTTTTCAGTAGCATTCATATTTTTTTACAAACCATTTTAAATTCCCCCTTTTCAAAACCTACCCCCATTCTACCCCCTCATATACTAAGTCAACCTTTTATATAATCTTCTTTCAATTCAAAATAGA
>CAZXUS010000048.1:0-3623 GCA_964643985.1 uncultured Bdellovibrionales bacterium
ATTATATATTAAAGATTGGTTTTAGTATAACTGTCTTTTCAAAGGCCCGTCTCGCGTCGCTTGCCGAGGCGGAGGGATTGAGGAGGTTTTTAATTTTCCAAATAACTCAAATCTGTCATTCCCACTCTCATCTCTGTCATTCCCGCGAAGGCTTGCCCTCCATAGCCTTAGCGAAGGAGGGCGGGAATCCAGTCATTAAAAATTAAGTTATTAGAAATTAAATCAAATTTTATCCCCCTTACATTTCCAATAAATCTTTAAACTCAGAAATAATCTTCAACGGTTTCCCCTTCTCTAATACCTCTCGATCATGAAAGCCAAAATCCACTGCTATTGTTTTCAATCCAACCTCATTAGCTTCCCTTATATCCCCCAAAGTATCTGTCACAAAAATACAATCCTCTCTTTTCAAATCATATTTTTCAAAAAGATATTTAAACTTTATCACCTTAGATTTAGAAAAATTATACCCCAAAACCTCTTCAAATAAACCATTCAGCTTGTACTTTTTAATATACTCATTCAAGGCTTCTTCCGGAGCAGATGAATTAATAAATAATAAATATTTCTTTTTTAATTTTTGCAGTGTTTCCGAAACATCTTCGTTGGGAGGTATAAACAAAAGTCGCTTTTTATATTCACCAAAAAGACCTTCTCTCGATTCTTCTTTAAGCTTTTTTTCAAATTTATTTTCATATATATTACCAAGAAGTCTGGCCTTAAAGTCCTCCTCGCTTAAACCCTTGAAAGATAAAACCCAAGAACGATAACTAGCCGAAAAACTATCTACTATCACCCCATCAAAATCAAATATCACCACTTTCATATCATTGCATTAACTTTTTAATATATTTGAACCCTTTTTTTGTCATTTCCGCTCTTCTTTGCTTGCCCCGTTAAATTGCGTAGCACTATTTAACCAGGGCCTTAATCGATCTAACTGGGGCCTGCCCTGTTAGATAATCAATCTAACTGGGGTCATTCCTCCGAAGGCTTGCCCTCCGTAGCTTTAGCAAAGGTGGGCGAGAATCCAGTCAATCCAATCACAAACCTCTCTCGCCGGACCTCCTCCCTTTCCCAAAGGCCTGCTTCGCCATAGCTTTAGCGAGGCGAGGAGGATTGAGGAGGGTTTTTAATTTACTAAATAACTCAAATCTGTCATTCCCACTCTCATCTCTGTCATTCCCGCGAAGGCTTGCCCTCCATAGCCTTAGCGAAGGAGGGCGGGAATCCAGTTCTTTTAAAAATTAAATATTATAAATTGTTTACAAATTATAAATTATAAATTATACATTTTTCAACGCTCTTTCCCAAAATAACTTTTCAAAAGTTTTTCATTCTTCTCCATAGCTCCAACTATCTCATTAACATTACCAAGCGAATCTTTCATTAATTTTTCAATTTTTTTCTTTGAAAATCTTTTTTTCTTAAAATCCTTTTCATCTAACGGAAAGTTATTAAAATAATAACCACTATCCCCAGATTTCCCTTCTAAATAAAAAAATTCATACACGTCTATTGCGTCTTGAACGAAGAGTTCTTTGTGAGAAGCAATCAACTCTTTTAAATTAATTTGAATTTTCAATAAATCATCCGTATTAAATTGCTCTTTACGTTCACTATTTCTTTTAAAAAATGATAAATAATGTTCCATATGAACCTTATTACCAATCAAAGAATTCATATATATTCTAATAAGCCCCAGAACATATCCGATCCGATTCTCAACAATCTTATTACCCACAATCTTCTCTTCTACCGTCATTTTTTTATTTTTTTAAAAATCTTTTTAAAAATTTCTCCCTGCTGATCTCGGCTCTTTTTATTCCGTGCTCTTCACTTACAAAATTTTGCTGTCGAATTTCATCAGAAACTTCTCCAACTTCAAAACCGATTGTAGTAAATAATCCAGGATGTTCTGCTACCAGATAAGATATAGTTGTTATTTTTTCCACTTCTGGATCCTTTTCAACTATCTCAGCAAGTCTTCTCATCCCTTCACGATATAATGTAATTTTATTATCAACAGTTTTTCCCGCAGGTGCATGTATATATATAACCGAACCTGATTTCTCATAAGATAACAAACGATTAATTTCCGTAAATCCTCCAGATTCATTCATATAACGTGCTTGTGCTTCCTCAAATTTATCGGCATGCAATTCTCTAATATCCAAAACTGGCTTAATCGCCTTTATGATTGCATTTAAAAATTGCTGTTTTTCTAAAATATTTTCACAAGATTGAAGTTCGTTTTTTATTTCATCCGCTTTTTCTCTAGAAAGAATCTCCTCATCAAAATTTCGAAAAAATGTCTCAACTACTTTTTATATAGCGTCCATTCTTTCTTTAGGGTCGCTAACGTCATCAAAAAGGCTGCTGAACTGAACTCTGGCCCGTTTATATAATTCTGATTCCGGACCGGTTTCTATTGAATTAGAA
Source organism: uncultured Bdellovibrionales bacterium (assembly GCA_964643985.1). Lineage (GTDB taxonomy): Bacteria > Patescibacteriota > Minisyncoccia > Moranbacterales > DUUL01 > UBA2773. Next base: position 2,443 of record CAZXUS010000048.1, read on the forward strand.
ATTGGAATTTTTTCCATTTTTTTATTTTAAAATTTAAATTTTATTTTTTCAAAAGTTTTTTCACCTCCCGATCAAAATCAGAAATATACTTCCCATCTTGTTTTATTCTGAACACCTCGTATTCTTTTTCTGCTTTTAATTTTGCCTCAAGCATTGAAATTTTTCCCTTATCCAATAAAATCGGAAAATCAGAAATCTCTAAAAATTGATTAAGATATTTTTCCCAATCCTTCATATTCATAACCTTTCTATTATTTGCTTTACTCTCAGCAATATCCAGATAAGACGAAACTAATAAATTTAGCTTCTTAAGATGCTCTTTATCGAGATAATTTTTCGCAATTATCACATCCGATTTTAAAATTTTTTTATTTGGTGCATTTTTCCAAGTTTTCAATCCCATGTATATTTTTTTTGCATCAGCTTTTGTGTATATTATTTCAGCAGCTGTTTTTCCCATAATAGCCCAATGAAGATTATTTTGAACACTTGCAAAAAAATGTTTTGTAATAGTAGCTTTATTGTCATAATCAGCAGAAAGTGCATAAATATCAGTAATTTTTTGATACAATCTTCTCTCACTCATTCTAATTTCACGAATCCTTTCCAGTAACTCATCGAAATAATCTTTTCCAAAATGCTTTATTTGTTTCAACCTCTCATCATCCATCGCAAAACCCTTGATAATATATTCTTCTAAAATATTATTAGCCCATTTTCTAAATTCTATAGCTCTATGAGAATTGACACGATAGCCGACTGACAAAACTGCTTTTAAATTATAATATTTTAATCTTGTTCTCTGTGTTTTACCTTTAATCGCTCCATGTTTAGTGGATAGTTCCAAAATGGAACATACCACTTTTTCGTTTAACTCTCCTATTTCAAAAATGTTTTTTAAATGCTTTGTAATAGCCGGCCTTTGTACTTCAAATAATTCTGCCATCATTTTTTGAGTAAGCCACAATGTTTCATCTTGAAAAAATACATCGATGTTAACATTTCCATCTGATGTTTGAAAAATAACGAAATTTGATAATTTTTGAATAGATTTTAACTTATTACTTTTCATCTTTTTTTATTAAATTTAATTTTTTTACTCCGTTAAATTTCACAAAACTATTCCACCGCTCCTCCCCCTCATATACTAAGTCAACCTTTTATATAATCTTCTTTCAATT
>CAZXUS010000049.1:0-3431 GCA_964643985.1 uncultured Bdellovibrionales bacterium
TGACTTTTCTCTCAACTGTTTTTTAAAATTAGCAAACAATTTTCAAGTTGTCAAGGGAAATCCAAACTCATTCAAGCTACCCTATTTCCACTAAAAACCTTTGATATCTATTTTTAATCTTTTTTTGAGCATCCAGCGCTTCTTTTTTACTTTCGAACCAACCAAAAACTGTTGCTCCAGAACCACTCATTAAAGAGCCTTTTGCACCAAAATTAAGTAAATTTTGCTTGATTTCTTTTATAACTGGATGAGTCTTTTTAATAGAAGATTCAAAATCATTATAAAAATAATTTATAATATCATCTTTTATCCGACTCTTTATAGCAACTAGCATTTTTTCTGAAATATTGTTCCTTTTTTTATTGCTAAATTTTTTAATTTTCTCTGAAATTTTTCCAAAAGCTTCTTTAGTAGAGATATTAATTCCAGGGTTAACTAATAAAAAACAACCTTTGTTAAAATGAAAATTTTTTTTGATTATTTCACCTGCTCCTTTAATCAAAGCTCCGTTTTTCTTTGAAAGAAAAAATGGCACGTCTTTCCCAACTTCAGCTGCCATCAAAATTAATTGTTTTTGAGAAAAAGGCTTTTTAAAATATTCATTTAAAACCTTAAAAGTTGAAGCTGCGTCGGAACTACCTCCTCCCAATCCTGCTCCAATCGGAATATTTTTTTTAATTTTAATTAAGACTTCGATCTCTTTATCTAATACATCCAAGAAAAGTGATGCGGCTTTATAGCAAATATTTCCCTTTCCGAAAGGAATTTCTGGATTGTCACACTCAATGGTGATCTTTTTTGTCCCCGGTTTTATCCGAAATTCTAGCTCATCTTTTAAATTAATCAATTTGACCATAACTGTTCTAAGCTCATGGAATCCATTAGACATTTTCCGAATAATTTCTAGGGTTAAATTAATTTTAGCGGGTGATTCAGTTTTTATAACTATCATTATTTTTATTAATTTCTCAAATTTTTAAAATTTTTTCAAACTCACAATCGCTAATACCTGAACTCCTTCTCCTCGACCAAAAGCAGTCAAATTTTCTCCTGTTGTGGCTGTAATTCCAATCGAATTTTCTTGAATTATCATTATTTTCGCTAATTTTTTTTTAATACTACTAGCCATTGGATCAATTTTTGGTCTTTGAGCTTCAATATTAATCCCAATATTATTAATCTCGTAACCTTTTTTTCTTATATTATTCAAAGCCTCTTTGAGATACTCTTTGCTATCAACAATATTATCTTTACACATTTCATCAGCATAGCTAGAAAAAGAGTTACCGCCAATAGCTTGCTCTAACGCGTTACAAAGAGCATGAATGATTACATCACCATCAGAATTGGCTTCAAGACCAATTTCTCCCAGAAATTCCACACCGCCTAAAATCAAAGATTTATTTTTGTCCTCAGAAAATCGATGTGAGTCTTGTCCTATCCCAACTTTAAACATAAATTTTATTTAATTTTGAATTTTGAATTTTGCACCCAAAGGGCATTATAAATTTTAATTCAATTTTTAATTATATAATTCTCTAATTACGCAAGCTCTGCTTGCGTTCATTTAGTCATTTAAAGATTAAACCATTGTTTAAAAATTCAATCATTTAATCTTGAATCGAAATTCAAAATTCAAAATTCAAAATTTATTATTAATTAAAATCTCTATATCTAAAATTAAATAATTACTAATTTTTATTTATTGATTATTTTTAAGTATAATCTTAGCCAATTCCAAATCAATTGGAGTAGTTATTTTAAAATTAAATTCTGAACCTTCAATTACCCGAACTGGTTTGCCCAATCTTTCCACCAAAGAAACATCATCCGTTCCAATAAATTTTTCCGCCCTAGCTTGACCAAAAGCTTTTTTAGCTAATTCAAATTTTATCGTTTGAGGCGTTTGCATATTCCAAAGTTTTTTTCGCTCTAGAGTTTTTACTACTCGATCCTCAGCGTCAACTTCTTTAACCGTGTCTTTGGTCGGATGGGCTACCACGCAAGTTCCATATTTTTTAGCCATTTGAACTGATTGCTCTATTTCTTTTTCTGTGACAAATGGATTAGCGCCATTGTGAAATAAAAGAAAATGTTTCTCGCCTTTAGCTAAAATTTCATCCAAATAAAAAACCGCATTATAAGCGGAATCTTGACGCTCAGCGCCTCCTTCAATCAAATCAATGCTCTTAGAAAAACCATGATCATCAATAATCTTTTGAAAAAATTTCTTTTCTTGTTTTTGACAGGCCACCAAAATTAAATCGATTTTATCTGATTCTTGAAAAATTTTCAAAGAATAATAAATCAAAGGTTTATCCTGAAGTTCTAGTAAAACTTTATTTTTCCCGCCTTTCATTCTTTTCCCTTGTCCGGAAGCCAGAATTACTGCAACGTTCATTTAATTTTATATAAAAATTAATTAACTTCCCCAATAACTAGTTGCGAAAATACCAAAAATAATAAAGAGTAAAACAATACCTACTCCAATAGTTTCAGTTAAAAATTCTTTTCTTTCTTTATCGGGGTTTATACCAACCGACTTGGCTACTTTTGCACCAAAAGAAACAGCTAAGCCAATAACAAATATTAATACAAACACAACTATATTAAAAACTATTTGAAAACCATTTTCCATTTTAATTATTGAAAACTTAAAAATTCAAGAACTAATTATATTTTAATAATACCTTAAATCAATTTGAAAATCAATTTTTATTCAAACTTTAGTTCAAAGGGACTATTTCCAACCGCCCTTTCCACTGCCCGTCTCACTGAGGCTCGCCGAGGCGGACAATTTTCCAATTTTGGTTAAATTATCTAAAAATTGCCAAATCTCTCAAAAAATTCTAAACTTAATTTAAAAGTAACCTAGAAACTTAATTATTATCCATAAAATCAAATGAAAAAATATAAATCTTCCGTAGTCAAAATTGGATCACTTCTGCTTGGAGGCGACAATCCCATCCGAGTTCAATCAATGTGTGATACTGATACTCGCGACACTGAAACTACCGTCAAACAAATTCTAGAATTAGAAGAAAAGAAATGCGAAATCATCCGAGTAGCCATTCCTGACATGGAAGCCGCCCAAGCTATTGGCGCCATCAAAAAACAAATTCATATTCCATTAGTGGCAGACATTCATTTCGACTATAAACTAGCCCTGGAAGTCATCAAACAAGGAGTAGACAAAGTTCGAATCAATCCAGGCAACATTGGCTCAGAAAGAAAAGTTAAAGCCGTCGTGGAGGCTTGTCGAAAAAAATCAATCCCAATTAGAATCGGCGTTAATGGAGGCTCAATCGAAAAAGATTTGCTAGAAAAATATGGTCGGACTCCCAAAGCTGCGGTTGAGTCTGCTCTGCGACACGTCCGAATTTTAGAAAAACTAGATTTTCACGACATTTTAGTTTCTATCAAATTCAGCG
>CAZXUS010000050.1:0-3376 GCA_964643985.1 uncultured Bdellovibrionales bacterium
CGCTGAATTTGATAGAAACTAAAATGTCGTGAAAATCTAGTTTTTCTAAAATTCGAACGTGTCGCAAGGCAGATTTAACCGCGGCTTTAGGGGTTTGACCATATTTTTCTAGCAAATCTTTTTCGATTGAACCGCCATTAACGCCGATTCTGATGGGGATTGATTTTTCTTTACAAGCTTCCACAACGGCTTTAACTTTCTCTTCTGAGCCGATATTGCCTGGATTGATTCGAACCTTGTCTATTCCTTGTCTGATGACTTCTAGGGCGAGTTTGTAGTCGAAATGAATGTCAGCGACTAGGGGAATATGAATTTGTTTTTTGATGGCGCCAATGGCTTGGGCGGCTTTCATATCAGGAATGGCTACTCGGATGATTTCGCATTTTTTTTCTTCTAATTCTAGAATTTGTTGGACGGTGGCTTTTACGTCGCGAGTGTCTGTGTTGCACATTGATTGAACTCGGATGGGATTATCGCCTCCGAGAAGAAGTGAGCCAACTTTAACCACAGAAGATTTGTATTTTTTCATTTGATTTTGTGGATAATGATTACTTATAAGCTAATTCTAGAATTTTTTGAGAGATTTGGCAATTTTTTCTGTTTCAAAAATCATTTTTACTTATTAGCTAACTTTTTAATTTTGGTTTCAGAATTCAATACTAATTATCATTTCTGTTAAAATTTAACAACGAAATGATAATTAGTATTGAATTCTTTTCTTTTAGAAAATATTATTTACGATAATTTTGTCGAATTGATTGTTTGAATTTTTTGGTTTATGATAAAGACATTAGAATATTTTGGTATTTTAAATTTTCAATAATTAAAATGGAAGATAGTTTTCAAATAGCTTTTAATATAATTGTGTTTGTATTGATATTCGTTATTGGTTTGGCTGTTTCTTTCGCTTCAAAAGTAGCTAAATCAGTTAAAATGAAGCCTGAAAAAGAAAAAAAAGAAATTTTAACGGAAACCATTGGAGCAGGCGTTGTTTTGCTTTTTATTATTTTTGGTATTTTTGCAACTAGTTATTGGGGAGGCTGAATAGTACCATTTTCAATCAACTATTTTCCCTCCAAGTCTTGAAAATTTGGACTGCTCGTCTTGCGTCGCTTGCCGAGGCGGATCCGTCTCGCCAAGGCTTGCCGAGGTGGATAACTTAATGGGTATTGGTTGATTGAAAATGGTATAATTTTTATATAAAATTAATGAACGTTGCCGTAGTGCTTGTTTCTGGACAAGGAAAGAGAATGCAAGGTGGGAAAAATAAGGTTTTACTAGAACTTGAAAGTAAGCCCCTGGTTTATTATTCGTTAAAAGCTTTTCAAGAATCAGACAAAATCGATTCAATTTTGATAGTTTGCAAAGAAGAAGAAAAGAAATTTTTTCAAAAGATTGTTGATGATTATGGTTTTTCTAAGACCATTGATTTGGTTGAAGGAGGCGCTGAACGTCAAGATTCTGCTTATAATGCGGTTTTTTATTTGGACGAAGTTTTGGCTAAGGGTGAGAAAAATTTTCTTCTATTTCACAATGGGGCTAATCCATTCGTCACAGCAAAAGAAATAGCGCAATCAGTTGAAATGGCTGAGAAATGTGGAGCTTGTGTAGTGGCTCATCCGACTAAAGATACTGTTAAAGAAGTTGACGCGGAAGGTGAAGTGGTGAAAACTTTAGAGCGAAAAAAACTTTGGAATATGCAAACGCCTCAAACAATAGAACTGGAATTGGCCAAAAAAGCTTTTGGTCAAGCTCGGGAGGAAAAATTTATGGGAACGGATGATGTTTCCTTAGTGGAAAGATTGGGAGAGTTGGTTCAAGTAATCGAAGGTTCGGAATTTAATTTCAAAATAACCACGCCGATTGACTTGGAACTAGCGAAAATTATACTTAAAAATAATCAATAAATAAAATTTAAAATTAGAAATTAAATAAAATTTATGTTTAAAGTTGGAATAGGACAAGATTCGCATCGATTTTCAGAAGCAGACAAACAGCCATTAATTCTGGGCGGAGTGGAATTCTCAAGTGAGATTGGATTTAAAAGTAATTCTGACGGAGATGTCATTATTCATGCTTTGTGTAATGCTCTGGAAAGTGCGATTGGTGGTCTTTCTTTCTCTGCTTATGCTGATGAAATGTGTGAAAAAGGAATTTCTGATAGTGTTGAATATTTGAAAAAAGCGTTGGAGCATATTTCCGAGAAAGGTTATAAAGTCAATAATATCGGAATTAGCGTTGAAGCCAAAAATCCCAAAATTGATCCGATGGCTAATCAAATCAAAGAACGATTGGCGAGGGTTTTAAATATTTCCGTTGAGTTTGTTGGGATAACTGCCACTAGCGGGGAAGACTTAACCGCTTTTGGGCAAGGAGAAGGGGTTCACGTTTTGGCGATTGTTTCTTTAACTAAAAAATAATGACTACTATAAAAGCAGAAGCACCAGCTAAAATTAATTTAACCTTGGAGGTGTTAAGGAGAATGTCAAATGGATTTCATAAACTTCGAATGGTTGTGTTGAAAATACCTGATTTAAAAGATGAGCTGGAATTTCAAATACAACCTGGTGTAAGAAAAATTATTATTAAATGCGATAATCCGGAGATTCCTTTGGATGAGAGAAATATCTGTCATAAAGCAGTAAATGTTTTTCTGGATAAATTAAAAAAAGAAGTAGAAATTTCAATTAAAATTAAAAAGAAAATTCCAGTCGGGGCAGGATTGAGCGGCGGTAGCTCTGATGCAGCTGTCACTTTTTTGGCTTTAAATAAATATTTCAACAAACCTTTTTTAAGGAAAGATTTGATTAAAATGGCTTCGAGCGTTGGTAAAGATGTTCCGTTTTTTTTCTCTTCGAAAAGAGGAGCTTTGGTTGAGGGGTCGGGAGAGAAAATTAGAAAAAAATTTGATTTTTCGGAAGGGTGTTTTTTGATTGTTAATCCTCGGATTAATATTTCTACCAAAGAGGCTTATGGGCAATTATCAAAAGATATTTGGTTTATGAAAAATAAGGACCGGACAAATATTTCAGAAAATTTAATTAAAGCTTTGAAGTCGGGGAATAATTTTGAAAAATATTTTTATAATGATTTTGAAATGACTGTTGAAAAAAAATATCCAGTCATCAAGGAAATCAAACAAGCTTTGTTGGCCTTTGGAGCAGAAGGAGCTTTGATGAGTGGCTCAGGATCAACGGTTTTCGGGTATTTTAAGAGCTTTGAAAAAGCCGAAATAGTGAGGAAAATTATTCAAAAACACTATGGGGATTTTCTAGTAGTGGTTGGTTAAGGGTAAAATCAATTTTTCAGTAGAATATTCCTCTTGACAACTTGAAAATTGTTTGCTAATTTTAAAAAACAGTTGAGAGAAAAGTCA
>CAZXUS010000051.1:0-3201 GCA_964643985.1 uncultured Bdellovibrionales bacterium
TTTTAAAAAAGAAACTAAAAATAACTTCAGAAAAAACGATAAAAAATTTGAACAAATTTTTAAATCTCTCAATGAAATCAAGCGAGAAGTAAAAGACATTCGAAAAGAATTGGATGAAATGAAAAAACAACCAGTTATTAGGAGAGAAGAATTTGATATTTTAGTAAAAAGAGTGGAGGTAGTGGAAATGAGTGTGGAGAGATAGAATTTCTTTTTTTAAAGGAAAAAGAATTAATAGCCAATATCTAATATTCAATAACCATTCAATATTTAAATAAAAAAATAATTAATATTTTAAATTAACTGGATTCCCGCCCGCCTTCGCTAAAGCTATGGAGGGCAAGCCTCCGCGGGAATGACAAAGATGAAAATATTCCTGTCTCGCTGAGGCTTGCCGAGGCGGATAATTTTCAATTTTTAAAATAGAACGTACTATGGAATGTTCTATGGTACGTTCTAAATAAAAAGAGATATATTTTTTAAAATAAAAACCTTTTCGGTATTCATCTAAAAAGCGAAAATCCCTCAATCCCCCTTTAAAAAGGGAGAAGACAAAGGAAGAAAAAACCTCTTGTTCCTCTGTCTCAGCAAGTTCGCTTCGGCAAGTGATGAGAGACGGGTCTTTGGGAAAGGGGGAAAGGACAAGCGTGTAGCTGGAATGACAAGAAGGGAAATTTTGAATTTCGAATCAATCTTTAATTTCTAATTTTTTTAAACAATTATAGAAAGTCAAAAAATTTTCATAAACAAAATTATTTACAAATTAAATATTGAAAATTAAATATTGTTTATAAATTATAAATTATAAATTGAGAAAAAATATTCCTGTCTCGCTGAGGCGGATAATTATAAATTACTTTCTATTTTCCCGCGGTTCGACCGCCGTTCCACTGCGGTTGAACCGCTGGAATTATAAGGAAAGGAATTTTGGAGTTCGTCAAGGGAATTTTTTGGGAAAGGCTGTTTTGAATTAGTTAAATTACAGTAAGAAATATTTTACAAAATAAAAATTTATTAATTTTGAAATAGACAGCGGAAAGGCTGTTTTTTGTTTTTGAATTATTTCGATGGTTTTCCCGCGGTTCGACCGCCGTTCCACTGCGGTTGAACCGCTGGAAAATACCTTTTTTTAGAAATAATTCAATTAACTGGATTTACATCAATGGGAGTGATGATTAATTTGGAATTATTATTAAGCTTAGTATTTTATATTTTAAAATAATTTTATTAATTATTTTACAATTTTTGCTGAAATTTATTCTTTTTAAAATTGATTAAAAATTAAGATTTTTGGCTTTATTTTTATTTTTTAAATAATTTCAAAAAGTATTTTTATTATTTCAATAAAAAAATAACAAAAAATGGCTTTTTTGATAAAAATTTTTTGGCTTAAATAGGGGGTTTTTAAAAGAGCAAATTTCTTCAAAAAAATGGCTAAAAAGTTATGCACAATCAGGGTTATTTTTTGTTTGGTGGTAATTTATTTTTGTGTTAAAATAAAACCAGTTTGAAAGATATAAAAAACCTCTCTCGGTTTTATCTTATTAGTTGTTTGCTTAAAACAAAAAAGAGATAAAAATGGAGATTTATAGATTGTCAAAAAATGAATTTAATTCAAACAAAAAAAATAGAAAAATTAAAGGCTAATTTTAGCCAGAAACGAGAGCTAATTCTTGGTAAGGGAGGTGGTTTTCTGATGGTCTTTTTTGCCATTTTTCTAGGGTTCAATTTGTTTGCAATACCGGTCAAAGCCTCGACTGCAATGGATTTATCGATGTTTGTTTTGGATAAAGAAACCAATAAACCATTGGAAGGCGCTCAAACAGTGGTTTTCTCAATTTATGCTGAAAATTCAGAAGTTTCAATTTGGCAAGAAATTCAAGAAATAGAACTTAATTTTGGTTTGATCAGAACTTCTTTGGGTGAAACGAACGTTTTACCTTTGAATTTAAATTTGGTTGACAATAATTATTATTTGGGAATAAAAATTGGAGATGACAAAGAATTGTCTCCACGAAAAAGAATTTCTCCAAATTTGTTTGCAGTTTCTTCTGCTTATTCTCAAAATGCTGGAAGTTTGAACGGAAATGTGGTTGGTGAAAATGAAGGAAACATAATGCTGCTGGGAAAAGGTGGGGAAGTAGATTCAAAATTTTTGTCCAGTGAACTTTCCTTGCTGGGAGATGAAATTGATATTTCTTCTGAGACAAATTTGGGTGTGGCGGGTTCATTGCTAACTCTTGACGGTGATGATATTACTCTTCGAGAGGGAACCCTTACGAATGGAAGATTTTGTACTTATAGTGCTACTAGTGGGTTGGTTTGCGATACTGATGTCACAACGATTACTCATGATTTAGTGACATTAAACGGTGTTTATGACTATCTAACTCTTTCTGGGCAAGCCATTACTTTGGGGCAAATTGATTTAACCACTGATGTTAGTGGAATTCTTCCAGACCTTAATATTACCGATGCTTTGACTATTGACGGCGGATTAATTTCAAACTCTGATATAAATTTAAAAACTGGAGCTGATATCACTGAGGGCAGAATTCAATGGGATGCTATGAATGATCGACTCTTGATTGGAACTGGAGCTGATGTGACAACTTTTTATGCAGGTTCAGGCGGAGGAGGAGTGATAGGAAGCGGAACAACAAATCATGTTGCTTTTTGGTCAGACCCAAACACTTTGACTTCAGCCGGTGGAGCTGCCGGTCAATTGTTAATCAGCAATGCTTCTAATGTTCCAACTTTTGTTTCAATGAGTGGCGATATTGCGATTTCCTCTATTGGGTTGACAACAATTCAGAATGATAGTGTTGATTTGGGAGTGCATACGACTGGGGATTATGTTCAATCAATTACCAACGGAAATGGAGTTAGCGGAGCGGACGGAGGTTCTGAATCAGCGACTTTGACTTTGGCTATTGACGCAACTACAACTGGAACAACGGCCACGACCGCTTCAAATTCTGGTTTGGAAGTGAGCGCGGATGGATTGAGAATAATTGGAGGATGTAGCGATGGTCAAATTTTAACTTGGAATAATTCGCTTGAAGTTTGGTCTTGCAATAATAATACGGGTGGAACAAGTAATTGGATAGATAGTGGAAGTTTGACATTTTTAACAAATACTGCGGATGACTTTGTGATTGGGGGAACATCTTTAGTTGCTTCAATGTTCGCCATCGACGA
>CAZXUS010000052.1:0-3020 GCA_964643985.1 uncultured Bdellovibrionales bacterium
ATTTTTTCTGCAAGAAAAAATCGCGGAGTGAAACAGAGCGACAGTAAGGCGCAAGTCAGTCCAATAAATACTTAGAAATTAAATCAACTTTTTCTTTACGATTAATCAATTCATAGAATTTTTTAGCATACTTCAAAGGAAGAATCGGAATTTGCAACTCATTCCACAAGGTTTTTTCAATCTTATCAAGCATATCCAATTCTCTGTTGCTATAAGAATTTATCTCAACTTCAAAATTATTAATATCACAAACTATTGAGCGGCCATTTATCTTTTGACTGAAAAAATCTTTGACAAGATATTTCTTCAAAGCGTTTCTAAAAATTTCAATTCCATTATCATTTGTTGTGATATCCAAATCTTTAACAGAAACATCAACACCTTGAATTTTTAGATTGGAACTTCCTTCAAGTCTCCAAATAAATTCTTTGCCTTGAAGATTATCTAAAATGATTTGCAAAATTTCTTTAATATTTTTCAAATCCATATTTGTCTTTTATTGATTAATCTTTATATAATTTTCTAGTGAATTGTTGAGTAATATTGAGTATAACATTTTGATTAAGAAGAAGTTTTTCAGTAGGCAAAATTTGGGTGAAATTATAAAAATAATAGATAATTGTGGAATTTTTTTAACAACATATTTATACTGAATAATCTTTTATATAAAATGAAAGCAGTTATATTTGATCAAGATGGGATAATAATAGATTCAGAATCTGCTAATGTGAATTCTGCAGTTAAAGCTTTTAAAAAATTAGGTATAACAATAAAAGAAGAAGAAAAGGACTGGATTATCGGTAGGCGTACTGAAGATTCTAAAGATTTTTTCTTAGAAAAATACAGATTCTCTTATAAAGAATTTGCATGCATTAAAAAAGAAATTTATCTTGAACTTTTAAAATCTGCTCCTTTATTTGACAAAACAATTTCTTTAATTAAAGAATTGCACAAAATGGGAGTGCCTATTGCATTAACTACTTCTTCAGGAATGGAAAGTGTTTTGCAAGTTTTGAAAAAAGCAAAACTAGAAAATGTCTTTGATGTTCTTGTTACTTATGAAGATTATGAAAAAAGAAAACCTCATCCAGACCCGTATATAATAACTGCGAAAAAGTTAAATTTAGAACCAAAAGATTGCGTAGTTATAGAAGATTCTTTTGTGGGAGTTGAAGCTGCAAAAAAGGCCGGAATGAAATGTATTGCTATCCCAACTGGATATACTAAAAATCAAGACTTTTCAAAAGCAGATTTAGTTGTGGTTTCTGCAGATAAAATAAACATTAAACTGCTTAATGAATTTTAATGGATAGCCTAAGCTAAAACAAATAGAGTTTTATTATAAAATTACTAATCATTTTTCTTAAATTCATGACTGAAAAACAATAGGATAAATTTATTAAAGAAATTCAATCCGGCCTAACATGAAAGTTGCAACTTATTTATCCCTAAATCTTCCCTTAGTTATATTAAAAGATTATGTAAAATTAAAAGATCAAAAAAAGAGTTTTGTCTGATTGAGCAAAATTTTGGTAAGAAACTAAACTATTAAATAAATTAAAAGGTTCTAAAAAAGAATGACATAACCATAGACATGAACTCTTAGAAAACCTCTTGTATTTTTTGGGAAAAGAAGTTTGATGGAACTATCAAGAATTAGATAATTCAAAAAGAATTAAATTAAACATAACAAAAATTTCAGAGTTTTACAAAGAGTAAAAAATAATTTCAAATCAACTCATAAAACAGAAATGTAAGATTTATAATCAATAAAAGATTAAGATTATTATGAAATCCCGCTATATCCCTTTTGTGCATCAGCCATTTTGTTGCGTTCCTGCTATTATCCAAATGGTTTTATATCGCAGAGATTTAAAATTATTACCCCAAGAAGAAATTGGTTCTGATTTGGGACTAATCGTCCCAGAAAAGTTTTATGAAATTTTACCAAATGCAAAGAGAGGGGAAAAACCGGTCTCTGGATGGGGAACTCAGATACAAAAAAGCGAATTCTCTCTTGATTCATTTTTTAAAAAGCATAATTATCCTTTGGCATATGAACATCATTTCCCAACATCTATTAAGGAGAACTTAGCTAAATGGATAAAAAAACAATTAGGAAAAAATAAGGATTTAATTGCCTGTTTTAATGCTAAAAAGTTATATGACACAGGTAATGATGGAGGACATATTTGTTTAATTGAAAACATTGATAAAAACAATATAACTTTAATAGAAACCAATAAAGATTATCCAAAATTTAGAAAAGTAAAAACTATAAAATTAATTGATTCTATGATACATCATAAAAAAGAAAATTTAGGAGGTTTTTGGTTAATAAAAACAATACATAACTAATCCATGAGTTCAGAATTCAGGTGTCAACTATATTAACTATACAGTAGTTACAAAAGAAAGATTTAAATAATATTGGATTATTCTCAATGTATGGAACAGAATGCTTACTATGGAATTAATGTGGAATATGTAAATCCTGCATACTTTGCCCCGCAAAAATATGGGCCTCAATGGTCTAAAAAGACAAACGGAAATCCTGTTACTGTTACAGCCTTAACTTCTATTAAGGGAGATCCTGTAGAATTTTACAAGACAAATTATTCAAGGTTAATTAGTAATTTTCTAATTGGAGATTTAGAGAAAGCAATTGTTCAAATTGATCAACCAAAAAAATAATAAATCTTTCGATTTCATAGATATATTTATGAGTTGACCCTTTCTATATTTAGCCTATTTTTTTATTGAGTTTAACATCTGGATTTAACAAGGTCGCCGAACGAAATGAGAAAATTTGCGAATATGCTTTTCAGCCTTGCATTTTCCGTTTAAGCCCTGTTAAGTGACCCAAATGGAGCTAAGCGGAATGAGAGTGTAGCGTGCGAACAATAGTGAACAAGTTAAGAATTTGTTCGTTCGTCAGGTTTAAATCTATTCAAAGAATTCAGGATACGATTTTTTCAATAAATTACGAGTTTCATCCAAATAAAATCTATTAAAATATT
>CAZXUS010000053.1:0-2827 GCA_964643985.1 uncultured Bdellovibrionales bacterium
AGCAGAACAAGGACTGTAAGTGTAGCTACCACAACTAGCGGTGCAAATCGGAGCAACAGGAACGGAACAACGAGCATCGATCTTATATGTTGGATGACACCAACCAAGACCACCACATTGAACACCAACTTCAAGACAAATCCAAGTACCGGCAACGCTATCTTTAGTTGACTCAATAATCCTAACACCAACACAAGTTCCAAAAGCGCTACCGCAATCAGCTGAAACTTCTTTTGGCCCAAACCCAAAAAATACAATTAAACTAAAACAACCTATTACTAAAAATTTTTTAATATTCATTTTTATTATTAGAAATTATTTATCTAAAAAATAAATTATTCAACCCAGTTCATAGAAGTAATTGCTTTTTCACTATGTTCTTCAAGGCTCAAGACTTCCTTTTTTTCAAAAGTTTCAATATTATAAATCACTAAGTGTGAAGTTTCTTTTTGCTCATCAAATTCCGCTAATAATATTGAGTTATTATCTGGAGAAAAAGTTGAACAATAAACAACGGCTTCGATCACTCTTGGTTTATCCAGCATTTTTAAATTATTCCAATTGTCAATTTCAAAAACAGAAACTCCTGTCGGAATAGTCAAAGCAAGATATTTTCCGTTATTTGAAATTGAGAAAGTTCTTTCAAAGTCTGTTGAATTATTTTCAAAAGACCAAATAATCGAACCTTGATCTTCTGAAATTTCAGTATTAAAAACATATAAACCTTCTTTTTTTAGAACTAATAATTTGTTGTTTGGCAAAAACACAGGATTGGTGCCCTTAGTAATAAATTGCTCAGCACCGTCTAGATTGGTAACTTTGATATTCCAATCATTCTCTTTAAAATCAGCTTCTTTTTCCAACGATAAAGTTTGGAAAGCTATTAAATCTTCCCCCCTAGACCAGCTAAGATTGGTTTTCCAAAATTCTTCTTGGCTAGTTGTTATTTGTTTCCGATTTTTTTTATCCTTATTTATAATATACAATTGGGAATTACTATTAGAGAAAGAAGAAAAAACCATTTTCTCGCCATCAGCGGAACATTGACTAGCAATAAAACCCCTATTCTTATTTTCTTCATTATCAGCAAAGAAATTTTCTATCTTATCAGTTTTTAAATTATAAGAATAAATTCCAAAATCTTCGATCCCACCATTTTCTTTGGGAGCCAAATTTAGTAAGATTTTTTCAGCAGAAATGTCAGTTGGAATTGAATTAGTTCTTGTTAAATTAGTTGATTCATTTTTACCAGATTCTTTCACAATCAAATAAAAAAACAAACCGGTAATAATTAATAGAACTATTATTAGTACTACCACCAACTTTTCTTTTCTAAGCATTATTTTATTTTTATTTTTTACTTTTCTAATTAATTTAATGCTATAACTCTTGTTTTTTTTTGTCAAGTTTGATTTTCTATTATTGGAATTTTCAAATGTTCATAAGCTAAACGAGTCACTTTCCGTCCCCGAGGAGTTCGTTCTAATATTCCGATTTTATATTTATATTTATTAAAAAACACAGTAGAAACAAACAAAAAACAATTCCAGTGAATTAAGATCATTTTTTTGAAATAATAAGATTTGATTGTTTGATAACGATTAAAACCACCTTTGCTAAAGCTTCGGCAAAGCAAGAGCGAATCCGAGCACCTCGCGAAATGTACCAACTGGTACATCAAGCGAATAACAAAAAAATAATCCCGATGAATCGGGATTATTTTAAAATCTATAAGTACTGAGGTTTGTTTTTTTTGAGTGCAGTTCGAGGCAAATCCGAGCACCTCGCGAGATGTACTAACTGGTACATCGAGCGAGTGGCGGAGGATTTAACGACGAAATGTGCCAAAAATACAAAGCTATAATCTATTTTTCGATCTTAACAACGACACCAGCGCCAACAGTCTTGCCTCCCTCTCGAATAGCAAATCGCATTCCATCTTCCATAGCAACTGGAGCTCCTAATTTTATATTCAAATTAACAGTATCCCCGGGCATTACCATTTCAACGCCTTCTGGCAAAATAACCTCACCCGTCACGTCAGTAGTTCGAATGTAGAATTGTGGTTTATATCCCTTAAAGAAAGGAGTATGTCGTCCACCTTCTTCTTTAGTCAAAATATAAACTTCCGCTTCAAATTCAGTGTGAGGAGTAATAGATCCTGGTTTAGCCAAAACTTGACCTCTCTCAATTTCTTCTTTTTTAGTTCCTCGAAGAAGAATTCCGGCATTGTCTCCAGCTTCACCTCGATCTAAAGTTTTATTAAACATTTCAACTCCCGTCACAACAGTCTTGGCGGTGTCTTTAATTCCAACGATTTCAACTTCTTCTCCAACGTTGATAACTCCTCGTTCAATTCGTCCGGTGACAACCGTTCCTCGACCTTCAATTGAGAAAATATCTTCGATTGGTAATAAGAAAGGCTTTTCAATATCTCGTTTTGGTTCTGGAATATTTTCATCAATAGCATCCATCAATTCCATAATTGGCTTGATAGCGTCATCGTCTTTGCTAGTAGCTTCTAAGGCTTTCAAAGCAGAACCCTTGATAATAATTGCATTTTCACCATCAAATTTATATTGAGTAAGAAGTTCTCGAACTTCTTCTTCAACTAAATCAATCAATTCTTCGTCATCAACCATATCAACTTTATTCAAAAAAACAACAATTTGAGGCACTCCAACCTGTCGAGCTAAAAGAATGTGCTCTCGAGTTTGAGGCATAGGTCCATCAGTAGCAGATACTACCAAAATAGATCCGTCCATTTGAGCTGCACCAGTAATCATATTCTTGATGTAATCAGCATGTCCTGGACAATCAACGTGAG
>CAZXUS010000054.1:0-2606 GCA_964643985.1 uncultured Bdellovibrionales bacterium
TGGAGATGGATTACTTGAAACACATAAAATTGAAGTAGAAAATATGATTAGTTAAAATGGACAAATTTATGAAACTTGCAATTGCAGAGGCATTAAAAGGTATAAGAAAAAAGCATGGGGGACCTTTTGGAGCAGTAATTGTTAAAAATGGAAAAGTTATTGCGAAAGCACATAATCTTGTTCTTAAATCAAAAGATCTACCTCTCATGCAGAAATAACTGCAATAAGAAAGGCTTCAAAAAAACTAAAACGATTTCATTTATCAGATTGTGAATTGTATACTTCGTGTTATCCTTGCCCTATGTGTTTGGGAGCAATTTATTGGGCAAAAATAAAAAAAGTTTATTATGGGTGCTCTGAAAAAGATGCTGAAAAGTTTGGATTTGACGATAAACTTATCAATGATATTTTAAAAGGAGATAAAAAGGGCATAATAAAAATGAAACAAGTTAAAATGAAAAAGTGTATTAAGCTTTTTGAGGAATTTAACGAAATGAGTGGAAAAGAAATGTATTAAATTAATAAGGAATAAAATTGATGGAGATATAAAGAGCGAAATTGGAAAAGATTTTAGGTTAAGTTTAAGCAAAAAAAGGATGTTGATGAAAAATGAGAGTAATAAATTTTGATTTAGATAAATTTAACAATTTAAAAGATAAGAAATGGGTACTTGGAAATAATGTGTTATATAAATTATGTTTAGATTATCCAAACCATATAAATAATGAAGAAATTCGTGCAAAGATATGGCTTATAGGAAGATCTTATGCAGCATCAATTGAGAGAAGAATAAATAAGAAAAGAATAAATGATGATTTTTATGATTATGTTGTTCAAAAGTTTATTAAGTTTAATACTAAAACAAAATTTGACGAAAGATTATCTAAATTGAAAGATAAGAAATTCAGTGAGGAGATATTAAAAGATAGTTTGATTATCCATAAAGAGCTTACAAATTTCTTTAAAGAATTAACTGGAAATAAAAAGAGATCTTTGGCTTCTAAGTATTTACATTTTCATGTGCCTATTTTTCCAATATATGATTCTAAATCAAATAACTCAATAGGAAAAATTGTTAAAGGTAAAATTGAAAAATCTGAGTTAATTGGAGATATAGATTATTCTAAATTTTTTCATAAGATTCTTTTTCTCTATAATTATATTAAAAATAAAACAGATAATATTCCTACTTTAAGAAAAATAGATACTTATCTGGTTGATACTGCTAATGAACGATTAAGAGAGAAGAATTTAAATAAACGAAAAGATATTTGAGAAAAATAAATTTCTAAAATGTTTGTTCAGTCAAAAAAGTTATAAGTGTTTTGAAAATAAATCCTTTTAATTGAAAAATTAAGATGAACTTGTAGATACAATTCAGTCTTGGTTAGCATACCATAGAAAGCTTGTAGTATAATCTTTTATCTTTAATTAATTGGATGAACTTTTCTTTATTTTCTCTTTCAGGCATAACTCTTTTATCAAACTTTTTAACAGAGCATTTCTTATTTGAACCATAAACAACATCAATTCTAAAATGATTAGCAAGTTATATTAATCTTTCTTTGAATTCCTCTTTGGCCTTTTTCAATTTAGAAAGTTTAGTTTTAATTTCATTGGATGTTTAAGGATAATAAGATATTTAAAGATAAAGGTACCATAATCATATATGGTAATTTTGGATAAAGAAGAATATGAAAAAATAAGAGACAACTCTCAAACAGGATTTGAAACAACTACAGATAAAAGATTAATTAATGTTTATGACTTTCCCAGTCCAATGGAATCTATTATGGGTAAACAATATTCTGATAGAACAAAGGAAATTGAAAGGGCTAATCTTGAGATGACAAGGAGATTAAAAAAAGAAATACAAAGATTTAATTATAATTCATCAAGACAAACAAATTGGATTATCAAATTAACCATAGCTATGTTAATAGTTGGGATTACCCAAATAGTGTTATTAATTTATTCATTCTTCCATTCATTTTGACTTTTTTTACAAGAACCACTTATTTTACAAAGCCTTAAAAGAGGTTTTAGAAAAACTAAAAGAAAAATTTTGTATTAAAGAAGTGTTAAGAGCTAAAATGTGTAATTGAAGAATGTTTATACAACTTTAAGGATCTAAAAAAGGAAAAAAAAATAAACTCCAATAGAAATTGTTAAAATATTAAGGATATGATACTTCCCCAAAATAACTATTGAGCTTTTATAATAATTGTTTAAATATTACGTTAAAAACAGGATAATATTTTAAGGATTTTGTTATTCCTTATATCCTCTAAAATTCCTCTCTAATTCCTCAAAAGAAGAAGGATTGTATTTGTTAAAACTTCCTTCATCTACATAAACAAAATCATATTTAACTTTTTTCTGAGATTTATTTAAATCTTCGCACCATTGTTTTAATCTTTGAGTTTTTAATGGCACATCTAAATCTTCTCTACCCTTTGTCTCAATAATAAAGATTTCCTTTTCATTTTTTTTAACTACAAAATCAGGATAATAATCAGAAATATTTCCATCTGCATTTTTATAATCTATCTTAAAATGAACTCCAAAATAATTTTTTACATAAGAGATTACATCTTCACAATTCT
>CAZXUS010000055.1:0-2537 GCA_964643985.1 uncultured Bdellovibrionales bacterium
GGTCTTTGTGCTATCTTACCATCAGGATTACGACTAAATGCTGCACCCATTCTTTCAATCCAGCGAATTGTTTGAGGAGCATTTTTACACATAAACTCTACAGCATCCTGATCAGCTAGGTAATCACTTCCTTTTACAGTATCAAATTCATCAATTCCCCAATGCTCTAAAACATATTTTTGATTATTTACTTTAAATGTAAAATCTGGATGATACGAACCAGATTGAATTTTTTCATAATGAAATTGTTGTTCATACCAAAACTCAATTCCATGTTCGAAAAGAAAGTCTGCAATCCATTTTTCTCCACGTGATTTCACGTGATTTCCATTTAAAGTTATTTCACTCTCATTTCTTAAATATAGATATCGATCTCTCTGACTTTTGAAATATTTTGTTTCTGATAAATTATTATCAATTCTCTCATTCTCTTCTCTAAAAAAATCATACATTCTTTTTTTGAATTCTCTATTACTTTTTGCATGTTCTTCAACTATATCCTTAATAAAAGTTGAAAAATTTTTTTGTGAAAACTCACCACCAAGATCGAATAGAATAGAATTTTTTTGAGGAGAAACAATTTTATGTACAAATGCATGAAATGTCATTGCATTTTCAAATTTCGGGATAAGCTGCCTTACTCTTTCTCCCACACTAAGAGCGGCATTATGGTTGAAGCATAATATTAAGACTTCGCTCGGATTGACATTGTATTTTTTATACAAAAAAACTATTTTTCCAAAGATGGTTTGGGTTTTACCTGAACCAGCACGAGCAGAAACAAGGATGTCTGACCCAAGCGCTCCAATTGCCTCAGACTGCTCTTGATCTGGTTTCTTTGGCAATATATTTTGAAAATAAATTCCAATGTATTCTGATTTTTTCTTTTCATAGATATTCTGATCTAAATATTTTGCATACTTAAAAAATGATTTATCTGCTTCTTGAAAATCAAAACCTAACAAAAACTTTTCATATATTTTTTCTAATTCAGTTTTAATTAATTGTTCTATCCATGCATCTATTTGAAAAAAGGCGGCTCTTTTCTTATATTTTTCATATATTTCTATAAAATAATCGACACTCTTTGATTTTTCTTTCTTTTCTTGAAAAAATTTCTTTAAATAAAAAATTCGTGAATCCTCACAAGCCTTTCTGTCTAATACTTCTCTATTCTTATTAAAAAATTCATTTGCCTGTTGAAATTTAAAATCTTCCAATAATCTTATATGCTCATCAATAATTTTTTTATATTTTTCCACTCTCTTTTGTTCTTTCCTTCGAGCTTCATCGAAATTTAATCTTTTCATATATTTTTCCATCTCTCTTTCCTCAAATATTTTTATTTTAAATTTATATCTGTCTCGTGTTTTACTCTTAGTTTCGGAAGGTGTTATATCAAGTTTTAAAAATTTAAAAGCGTAATCATTTTCCCCTTGATTCCAAAGTTCTAAAAAAACAGCACTGACACAATTATCAAAACGAGTCCTATTTTTGTTGATTAATTCGCCTAATAACCTAACAGCAACAGCGAACCCTCTATTCTTTTCGATACTCTTTAGAATTCTAAAAGTATAATTCATAATATGATTATTTTTTTATAAAAGTTTGTGGAAATTTTAATATTTCTCTCTTCTTCATCCTGTTTTATTTTTTCTGCGCTTTAAATCTGAATTATCTTTCATGGTTTTTCAATGATATTAATTCAAGCCTTCCCAATCATAAAACCAACCATGCTTAGAATCTTCAAATCAATTCAGATTTAATTAATTTGTTAATCGCTTCGTTTGCCACGTCTTCTGCTTTTTCTCCTTCAATCATACCGTCTTTGAAGAAAAAATTGCAATCACAGGCTTATTTTAATGAGACTGTCTACAATAATTTATTTTTTGTATTGTTTGTTTGCTATAAACTATGTTCTTTATCAAAGATGTATTTTCCATAAGCCTTTAGAGTCACTTCAATGTTTTCAGTGGCTTGTACGTTCTCTCTTAACTCTCTGAGATCATACTGGCCACCAGCTAGCTTATATACCCAGGCTGTAAAAAATTTGTCCGGCTTATCCTGGAATATTATTAGAGCTTCTTTTCCTCCACCGAGAGAATCATTAATAGCAAAAACTACAAACTTGCTTTTATAATATTCTTTATCGAACGAAGCTAGCCCGGATGTAGAACCTTCATTGTCTCTTTTTTCTATCACGGACTCAGGCATCTCCATACCCTCATTAGTTCCATCTAGATAGCCGTTTAAAGCCTTTCTGATATGAATAACATATGGGTCGTCATGGATAGCATAGTAAGTTTTTAGCTGAACGTCATCAAGAATTATTTCCTCTGTTGCATCAAGCAATTCTTGCTTCCTTTCCTTCTCCTCATCTAATAATTTTACCTTTTGATGTTCTACTAGATTAGCAAAATAATCTAGCCAAGAAGAATCAACTACAATGTCAGCTATGCCATCGGAAACACCACCTAGTAAATTAACGTCATTAATTATCCAGTTATTAATATCGTTTTCTAAATTAATATTGTCAT
>CAZXUS010000056.1:0-2514 GCA_964643985.1 uncultured Bdellovibrionales bacterium
TTAACTAATCATATTTTCTACTTCAATTTTATGTGTTTCAAGTAATCCATCTCCAAAAATATCCTCAACTTCCTGAATTGTATCTGCAAGTTCATCTTGATTTTTAACTAAAAAGGCATAGTATAAATTAACATATCCAACTGCTTTAATCACAATAACAAACTTGGGATCATTTTTTGTAAATTCAATAAATTTTTCAATATTTTTTTCATAAGAAGGATTAATCTTTGAAATAAAAGTATACTCTTTATAACCAATTTTATTCAAATCAATTATAGGATAAAATCTTTGTATAATTTCCTTATCTTTAAGATTTTTGATTCTTCTCACTACATTATTAACACTAGTTTTTAATTTATTAGCTAAATCAACACTTGAAATTTTAGAGTTCTTTTTTAAATACTTTATAATCTTCCAATCAATATCTTTTAGTAAAATATCATCCATATCTTTCTTTACATCAATTTTTGCTTTCTTTTTAGGATTTAACCTTTTTGCAAAATAAGTGTAAGATTTAACTCCTTGAAATGATAAATAATTTTTTAAGTGTTTTCTGAATCTTGTTATTATTTTTGTCTGAATTTCATCATACCTACCAATTGTTTTAGTCCAAACTGAAACATAAATTTTCCATTTACTCACATTATGAAGCATATAACAACAACTAACTTCCTTAATGCTTGTTATTGTACTCAAATATTCATCAACTTGTTCAGCTTTAATTCCCTTTAAATCTAAATAAAGAGAATGTCTATTCAAACCCAATTTGTGATAATCAACATTAATTGTATATTTTTTGATAATTTTGTTTTTCTCTAATTTTGAAATTCTATAACTCACTGTTTGTTGAGGTAGCTTAACTTCCTTTGAAATTTTTGAAATTGATTGACGACAATCTTGTAATAATTCAAATAATATTAATTTATCTTTTTCGTCCTCTTTTTTCATATATTAGTGAAACAATACATATTTTAAAAGTTATTGTTACTTTCACCAATATTTTCATAGAAGTGTTTAAGTATAATTTTCTTTGTATATATTTTATAATAAACCTTCAGAGGTGATAATCTCTGAAATGAAAAAACCATTACTCGCAAGAAAAATTGTTAACATACAAGGGAAATTGTATTATAATGAAAGTAATCAAGCTTGGAATAAATTAAAATTCAAGAAAGAATTATTAGATGAATTTCCCCAATTAAAAAAGAAAAGATCAAAATTTTCTTATGAAATGAAATATTTTCGAGATCCATTAGATTTTGAAAAATTATTAAATCAATTAAAAAGGCGTCCTGAATTGTTACCTATTTTGATCTGGTTTTATGAGGATGAAAAAAATTGATTAAAGTTTAATCTTGATTATACTTATTTAAAAATTTTAAATTTTTTTCAACATCTTTAATTAAATATCTATTTGCTTTTTCATCTATATCTTTTATTCCATCTCTAACTGGTGAGAGACTAACATATTCACAAATTTTTATAAGATGATTGATTATTCCTGATTCTATTTCTTGGGTGGAATTTTTTAACAAATATTGACCTGAATGTATAACTATGTTTCTTAATTTTATAAAATCTTTTAACAAGGGATAATACTTTTCCCGATTAATAATTAAATGACATTTATCAACCCAAACAAGTAATTTTCCAAGAGTCCAACTACTAATTAAATCAGGACAAATCTTAATTTCATGCATTATTTGACTAAAAAATAATTCTTCTAATGTGGCAGAGGTTTCTAATATGGCTTTAAATAATTCATTAGAAGCAATATACTTTCTTATTTCTTCGGTGGATAAATTATACATTTTAAACTAAAGGACTAAATCTTTTTAGATTTATTTATTACGCAATCCATCACCCCTGTTTCGACAATACTTATAAATCAAATCAGCTTAATTTTTATTAATAAATATAAGACAAAACAAAAGAGTGTCATCAAGATAACATTTTACCCCCTTACCCTGTGTGGGCGCTTAGATTTTTAGGTGGGCGTCAAACATTGCCTTTTAGAAAGATATAAAATATATGGTTCTTAGATATTCTCATTAACAATTAACTTTATTAAATCTTTTTTTCTAATTAATCTATGGACATGTATCCAACAATACTAAAAGATCAAATTGATGATTTAAACAAAAACTTAAATTTTTTAGATAAATCCATAAAAGATTTATCTAAATCTTCAAATAAACTTCAAAAATGGCTTATATTTTGGACAATAATTATGGCTGTTGCTGTCGCTTCACAATCAGTTTTAATAGGAATACAAATCTTTGGCTAAGCCACACCCCTTAACACCACTATTCAAGCCACGAAAACTTAACACTCTCTTCAAACAACAATTTTATAAATTCCTCTCCATAATATAAAATATGACAAATTTTAACGGCGTAATAATCGAAGAAAGTCTTGAAAATAAAAGTGTTCTTCAGAAAGTTAAAATCATAAAAACCAAAATAGAAGAAGTTACTGAAGAACACAAGACTCCTTGGATTAAACAATGGACTT
>CAZXUS010000057.1:0-2295 GCA_964643985.1 uncultured Bdellovibrionales bacterium
GTTTCTAAAATTCCCATTTTATAAATTCCGACTCCCACTGGAATAGAGCCTCTTAACTCAAAAATCGGCGTCATACTAATAATCAAAACTGATACTTGAGAAGGAACATCTTTTAGAAATTCTACGGTTTGGTTAACGTCTACTAACATAAATGGAACTTACTAAGAGATTAGACACAAAAAAATTTACAATAACAAGCTTCACTTGTTAAAACTTGAAAATTAAATCATTAAAAATTGATTGAAAATTGGTTTATTGTAAATTGAAAATTGATTATTGAGTGAATATTGAAAGTTGAATATTGAATATTTATAATCTTTAAATTTTACAAAAACTCAACAAATAAATTATGCTTCTCTTAACGATTTAGCGGCCTTTTCGGGTTCAATGGCTGATATTTCAATCCCCGTCGACAATTCAAATCCTGCCCAAATAGAAGTTTTCGGCAATATCTCTATGTGCCAATGATAATGAGGATAATCTTTGCCGTCGCAAGGAGAAGTATGTAAATAAAAATTATAATCTGGATCATTTAAAACAGTATTTATTTTTCTCACTGCTTCGTTCAAAGCTTCTCCCACTTGAATTTTATCTTCCGTTTCCATTCTTTCAAAATAAGGTTGATGTTCTTTCGGCAAAACCCAAACCTCGAAAGCTCTTCTGGATGCAAAAGGACAAATTGCTATAAATTTATCATTTTCGAAAATAACTCGTTCATCCTCTTCCATTTCCCATTCAATAATATCACAAAAAACACATTTTTTATTAGTTTTGTAATATCTGTCTGCTCCTTTAAGTTCCAATTTTACATAAGGCGAAATAACTGGAATGGCCACTAATTGAGAATGAGGATGAAAAATTGAAGCTCCTGCTTGCTTTCCTTGATTGTGAAATATTTCAATATAACGAACTGATTTTTTGTTCATCAAATCCAAATAACGAGTTTGGAAAGCATCAAAAATTTCAGCCACTTTCAAATTTTCCATTGTTCCGATTCTCTCGAAATGATCTTTCGTCACAACTATTTCATGATAACCTAGGCCATCCATCCAAAAATAAGGGCCTTCTGTTTGATGATGGATTTTACCAGTTGGACGAGTAAAAGCTGGGTATTTATTAGGGAAAACTCGTAAGCTCCAATCATCATCAGCAGTGTTATAAATCAAAACATCTTTTTCTTGTCCTGAAGCAATCGGATCACAAAAAAGACAACTTTCAACACTACTTTTTTCGCTAACTTTTGTTTCAGTCTTAAAGTCGTCTGGTCGTTTTCCCCGACTATTAGCAATCACTACCCAATCACCGCTAATTAAATCTTGTCGCAATTCAGAAAGATTTTCTTTTTTTCGCTTAGGTGGTTTAAGCGAAGATTTTGTTTTTATTTTTGATTTTGTTTTTTTAATCGAACTCATTATCATTTCTTAATATTTTCTATTTTTTTATTAAGCTTATAAACGCCTTTTATTAAATTCCATTTAACTTTAAATAAATCTCTAAAAGTACTAATGTAGCCAGAGATTCCAACTAGACTATCGCCTCGATCATTCCATTCTACTGGTACCTGAGAAGTTTTATAGCCAAGTTTATTTCCAATAATTAAAATTTCAAAATCAATTCCCCAGCGATTAATAACTGTTCTGGGCATAATATCTTTAATAGCTTGCTCACTAAACATTTTAAAACCACATTGTGTGTCTTTATTTCCCCAAAGACCCCCAACGAATTGAATCATTAAATTTCCTCCGTTGCCCAACCATTCTTTCCAAAAAGGTTGATGCTTTTTAATTTCTGATTCCTGCATATCCCTAGAACCAATCGCCAAATCTGCTCCGGCATCCATTTCCGGAATAAGTCTTTCCAACATTTCAATCGGTGTGGCACCATCCATATCCGTAAAAAGTCTTCGCTTTCCTTTGGCCGCCAATAAACCCTCTCGAAGAGTGTAGCCTTTTCCGTGGTTAACTTTACGATCTAGAATTCTAATATTCTTATTATTTTTGGCCTGCTCCTTGACTAAAACTGGAGTATCGTCAGTCGGTCCGTCTAAAGCAATTACAATTTCATAGCTAAATCCTTTTTTTTCGAAATAATTTTTAATTGAATCTAGATGATTTTTCATATCCTCTGGCTTGCTGGCTTCATTGTAAGTTGGAATAACTACCGAATATTGAGGATTACTTTCATTCTTCATATTATTTATTTTAGATTTTAATTTTATTACTTTTAAATATTTATTTTTATTAAATTACAAGGCTTACTTGTTTGAGTGCAATTCGAGGCGAAATTGAGCATTGA
>CAZXUS010000058.1:0-2072 GCA_964643985.1 uncultured Bdellovibrionales bacterium
TTGTTTAGAAGACTCAAATAAATCTTCCCTTTCAAGTCAGCCGGATAAGTTTTTTTAACTATTTTTTGAATTTGATTTTGATTGTCGATCGAAGGTGCAAACGAAACTGGCCGTTGTTGAGCCTTAAACCCTAAAATTAGAAAAGTTACGGCTACGATAAAAAATATCAAAGACAAGATTATTAAAGTTTTTTTTCTTACGAACATTTAAATATTTTAATTTTTATTTATTTTTATAATTTAACTATATTATACTACTTTAAACGAGAGTGTCAACTTTTTTGAGAACTAAAAACCATCCAATGAAAATTATTACAACAACAAGCGACAGACCCACGAACCAATTACCAAATCTAGTAAATACTGTCTCTTTTTTAATAAAAAAAACGTTTTCAGTCAAAATCTCTTCGCCTATAAAATCAGTCGAAACAATCTCTCCCTTATTAGTAATTATCGAAGAATTAATATAATTTCCAGCCTGAATAAAATATCGATTATTCTCGACCGCTCTAACTTTTGTCATATTTATTATCTGATTATAAAGAACTGGATACCCCTTAAAAGTCGAATGAGAAGATGGGTTAACAAAAAGTTGCGCCCCTTTTTGAGTCATTTTTCTGGAAATTTCAGGAGAAGTGATTTCGAAACAAAATATACCTCCGATTCCTTTGTTCTTAAAATGACCAATCTCAATACTTTCGCCTCGAGTATATTTTCCTTCATTCAATTCTTTTGCCCAATCCCCAAAGCCAATTAGACGAGATAGAAATATAAAAATAGACGGAAAGTATTCACCGCCTGGAGTAAATAAAAGTTTATCATATTTATCCATTTGAGCTTTTTCTACATCGTAATAATAGAGCCTCAATTTAGTTTGATTGTTTTCATCGAGCATTCGACTAGAGTCTATAACCATCTTTTCATGATCACTAAAAATACTTTTATAGTAATTCTCGAGCTTCCGTCTATCTATTAATTCTTGCGTGAATCGAGTATCCTCGGGAAAAATAATAATTTCTGAGCCAGGGCTTTCCTTTCGAACCTTAAGCAATAACTTTTCATAAATTTTTGTTTTTTGTTTTTCCTTCGCGGTAGTTGTTAGGAAAAAGGCTTCGTTTTTAGTTTGCAAAACACTGACTTTTATTTCTTGTTCTTTGCTTTTGTCTTCTTTGATGAAAATATCGAGGGGAATATTAATGAAAACAATAAAGACTACTAATATCAAGAACTTTAATTCTAGCTGTATTTTTTTGCTCCTAAAAAAACCCCAATAAATAGAAAAATTAATAACAACAAGAACAAAGCTTAACAAATAAACGCCTCCAAATTGAGCTAATTGCAATAAAATTCCATTAGAAGCTAAGATATACCCCAAAAAACTAAGAGTACTATGCGGAGCAAAAAGTGATTCATTCCCAAAAGAAGCGACAGCAAAAGCTAGAGACTTCAAGTGCTCTGCCAAAATCCATAAGGATGCAAACAAAAAAATATCGAGAAAGGTTCTTGTTTTGAGCCTAAAGAACAGCCAACCCAAAATTAAAAAAGCCGGTACACCCACAATTAAAACAAAAAATAACCAATAAGCCCCAAGAATCGATTGAGTTAACCAAAAATTAGAAATTCCTGACCAAGCAAAAATATTGATCTTTAAAAGAAAAAACATAACCCCTCCAACAAAAATAAAGCTAAATAGAAAAAAACCCAGCAACGCTTCTTGGGACTTTTTAATTTTATATGAAAAATGAATCAAGGGCACTAAAGAAAATAATCCGAAAAACCAAATAACGGGATAGTTGTAGCTTAAAAACAATAAAATCCCTGATAAAATGGGGTGAATAAAATTTGAATTAATTAACTTATTTTTCTTGAAATTTTTCAAGATTTTATTTACCAATTTCAAAACTTTATTTTAAAAAATTATTTACTCCGAACAGCTTTAAATGACGATAGGCCATTCGAGCGACTTTTCTCCCTCGAGAGGTTCACTCCGACCTCCCAATTTGCAACAGAAACGGTTCGTAAAAGTCTTCACCGATTTGAACTCCCACTGGCCCCATCAAATTTTTCAATCAT
>CAZXUS010000059.1:0-2056 GCA_964643985.1 uncultured Bdellovibrionales bacterium
ATGATGAGATTTTTGCTGGAATGATTTTTGAAAGCATGCTTTATCACCCTACTGTTTTTATGCGAAGCAAATCAATTTTGCCTTTAATGGAGTATTATTCGGAAGATTATAAACATGCAGAAGATAATGAATTCTGGATAAGGATTGCTTTAAAAGGTTTAAAATTTGCAAACTTGAAAGATATTCTACTTAAATATAGAATTCATTTTGATAATATTGGAAAAATTCATAATAAAATTCAAAAAGAAAATTCTGACAAAGCTAGACTGAAATTTTTCGAGGCTTTGAAAATTAAAAACTTTGAAGATAAGATGAGAAATCATAATTTTTTAAAGAACGGTAAAAATCTTAATAAAAAAGATCTGAAAAGTATTTCAGAATGGATAAAAGAGTTATTGAAAGCCAATAAGCAACAAAAGATTTTTAATCAATATTTTTTCAAAAGAGAATTAGCAAGGAGGTGGCTGAAGATATGCTATAATTCTTCTAGGAATGGATTTTTGGTTTGGACAATTTTCAAGGAAAATAATATATCAGTCGAGGTTGAGCCAGAATTCTTGAAAAAAGTTAAATTTTTTTTAAGATGTTTGATAAGAGCCAAAAGTTAGATTTCAATTTTTATTCAATGATATGGCGGATTTCAAAAATGTTTTATTCTTTACAAGTGGCTATCCCCACAAGAACAATCCTATGAATTGTCCTTTTATTGGACATAGGATCGCTTGCATTAGAAAAAGGGGATTTGGCGCGGATGTGATGAATTTAACAAAATTAAAACTTTTTTCATCAGGATCATTCCTCAAAAATATACTTTATTTTTGGACTTTATTTTTTCCTTTTTTGGTTCGTGAAAGATATGAATTTGTTGGAAAAGAATATAATATTTATAGAGTGTATTATAGTTTTTTGAGTAAATTTTGGTTATTAATTTTGATATATTTTATTACTAAAAAAAATAATTATTCTGTTTTTCATTATCATTTTTTATGGTCAACAAAAGAACTTGTTTTCTTGAAGAAGTACTTGAAAATTCCATCAATAATATCTGTGCATGGTAGTGATCTTCATGAAACTGCCGCCAGAGATGAAAAATCTCGATTCGATTTTATTGAAGCAGTAGACTTCGCTGATAAAATAATTTATGTTTCCAAAGGACTGAGAAAGATGGGAGAAAATTTAGGATTTTGTAGAAAAGAAAAAGATGTCGTTATCGGTAATGGATTTTCTCCTAATCTTTTCAATCTAACAAAAAAAAGAAGTGCTGATCCTACTTTTGGTTTTGTGGGACATTTATACAAAGTAAAGGGTGTCGATAGGTTACCTGATATTTTTAAAAATATAAAGAATGAGATTCCGAATGCAAAATTATTAATTGTTGGAGGGGGAGAACCTAGTGATAGTATGAGGAATTTTATGGAAAATAAATTTAAACAATATGACTTATCGAGTTCCGTGAAGTTCGTGGGAGAGATTTTGCCAACTAGCATGATTGAATATTATTCAAAAATGGATATCCTTCTTGTTCCAAGTCGGAACGAGGGTTTCCCTTGCGCTATTGTAGAGGCTAGGGCTTGTGGCGTTTCTGTTGTAGGAGCAGAGGTGGGTGGCATAGCAGAGGCTATTGAGCATGATGGTGTTCTTGTGAGAGAGGGCAAAAATTTTATAGATAATTTTTCGAGAGAAGCTGTTAATCTTTTAAACAATTTAGAAGATAGGGAAATCGTTAGCACTAATGCAAAAAAATTTGATTGGAATAATATAGTAGATAGTGAGATAAAAATTTATAGAGATATTATTTATTCCAAAAAAGATGATTAAAAAAACAGCACCAATAGTTTTATTTGTATATAATCGACCAGAACATACTAAAAAAACTCTGGAGGCTTTAATGATGAATACACTTGCTCTTAAAAGTAATCTATTTATTTTTTCCGATGGTTCGAAAAATGAATTAGATAAGGATTCAGTGGCTAAGGTCAGGGCGATTATTGAAAAAGCGAGCGGATTTAATCAGATTAAAATAATAGAAAGAGAAAAAAACATTGGACTAGCAAGT
>CAZXUS010000060.1:0-2031 GCA_964643985.1 uncultured Bdellovibrionales bacterium
CTTGCTGAGGCGGAGGGACCGAGGGGGTTTTATGCTTCCCATTATTTTGTCATTCCCGCGGAGGCGGGAATCCAGACTTTTAACTTTATGAGCTTTCTAATTTAATTATACTTCCTATCCCAACACCCCAAAATAAACTCCGGCGACAATCATTGTCATTCTCGCAGAAGCTTTAGCCAAGGCGGGCGGGAATTCACTCATTCAAAAATTAAATCCCCCACCTGCCAATAGACAGGCAAAGTCCAATTTTCAGAAATAATAAAATAGACGCGTCTATAGACGCGTCTATTTTATTTATTCTATTTTTTATTTGAATCCAAATAAAACTCAATCTGCCCTATCAAATCCTTTTTCAAATTATTCTTTATCGTTTTTTTCTTTTCCTCATCAACCAACTCTCCTAATCCTTCCACCCAGCCTCTAACCGGCTTATAATTATTCAAAAATTCAATTAAGCCAACCAGAAAATCTTTCGATTTTTTTCTTGTTCTGTTCTCAATAATTTTTTCATTAAAAGCGAAACCCTTTCTAAACATAAATTCAATATCATAAAAGTCCCTATTCGCAGTTTTTTTTCTATCCAAAGAAGCCACTAATTTATTAGCAAAAGAATCCTCAATCACTTGAGTCTTAACATCGATTCCATAAAAATTTTTGATTTCATATTTATTAATCTCCCCTCCGGTTCGAGAAATTTCAACTTTAATATTAGCTTGACCATCTTCATAGCTCAACAAGAAAAAAATTGTTTTTCTTTTAATAAACTGGTCTTTTATTTCCCCGAAATCTTTTAAAAGTCTCCCTATTTCATCAAAAACCTCTTGCTCTTTTTCTTGGTTTAATAAATCAAAATCCAAATCAACCGAAAAACGATCTAGATCATAAAAAAAATAAAGCATAGTTCCTCCCTTAAAACCCAAATCCTTTCCAACTGAAGAACTATAAATTTTTCTTAAAATATTAAACAAAATTTCTCGGTGTTTTTTTTGATTAAGCATTTTTATTTTTAATATTTAAGCTATTCTTCAAAGCTAAAATTTCATTAATCAATCTTTTATTATTATAAATTTTCATAATTTCAAAAACCTTTTCCCAATCAATTTCCTCCAAATTATCGAAATAGAAACCAGAACTAAGATATAATTTATCGCACAAAGCTCTTTCTTTAGAAGCAATTAAATAACCATTTATCCTTTTAATCCCAACCATATTACTCAAAACTTGATCCTTGATTTTAAAATATCTAAATTTAATATCTTTAATATTTTTAACAATAAAATTATTAGACACCGAAAAAACCGCCCCTGAATAATCCTGAAAAATCAAACCTTCTCTTTGAAGAACTGTCTCCAAACTGATATAAGAAGGACTTTTAAATTTATTGGCTAATTCGAAAAGACTATAATCTTCTGTCAATGCATACAAACCCTTACTAATATTCTTAATCTCACCTTTCTCCTTGGCTCTTTTGAGAACAACTTTCAAATAATTATCATTATCCAACCCTAAAATAGTCCCAATTTCCTTGGACCTAAAAACAGTTTTCTTAGTTTTAAACAATTTTGACAAATTCATAATAATACTATTTCTAATTAACCAATATCCATTAAGTTGCAGAAAATTTTAGACGAGATGAAGAAAAAAATATAAAATTGTGTCCGTAGACACGTTTAATATTTTTTTCAAAATCGTCCGCCTCGGCAAGCGACGCGAGACGGGCAGTCCAAATTTTCAAGACTTGGATGGGGAGTGGTTATTCAGAGATAGTATAACAACATTAAAACAAGCAATTTCATCAATAAGTTATCCCATATGATTACTTATTAATGACATTATACCAAAAATACCAAATTTGTCAATAGTATAACCATCTTCCCTCCCCCTTTCAAAAGAAGGATCAAAGATATTTTTCATACCTCCCCTTTTTTTGAAAAGCTTGAAAAGTTTTTTCTCAAATAAAAATTGGAATAGTCGCATTCCTCCCCCTCATATACTAAGTCAACCTTTTATATAATCTTCTTTCAATTCAAA
>CAZXUS010000061.1:0-2023 GCA_964643985.1 uncultured Bdellovibrionales bacterium
AGATCCAGAAAGAGCCTCTGTTCTTAGAAAAATGTTTGAAAAAGTAGCTCATGAAAAATGGAGCGGAAGAAAACTATTTCATTGGCTTAAATTTGAACTAAATTTCAAAAGCAAGGGGAACAAAAATTTGTCGCTTAGTAATATTTATAGGATTCTTCAAACCCATTTTTATTACGGACCATTCGAATACCCCAGAGGGAGTGGAAACTGGTACCAAGGAAAACATGAACCAATTATCACTAAAGAATTATTCGATCTTACACAGGAGCAACTAAAGAGAGATAGAATTGTTAGGGATAGCAAGGAATTTGCCTTCACAAAACTGATTACTTGCGGAATTTGTGGCTCAGGAATTACTGCGGATGAAAAATACAAGAAACTAAAAAATGGAAATACCGTTTCATATATCTACTATGGTTGCACTCGCTCTAGAGATCTTACCTGTAAACTTGGCTATATCCGAGAAGAAGATTTGATTTTAAAAATGCTTAGAATTATTGACCAAATTGACATTAATGAGATTGGGCTCAAAAAACAATTTGAAGAAGAAGTTGCTAGATACAACAAGTTTCAAAATACTGTCTTAAAGATAAACGGCAAGAAAAACGAAATTGATAAAAGCCAAGAATTTGATATCAAAACTTATATGAAATATGTTCTTAAAGATGGGACCATCACTGAAAAGCGAGAATTATTAGCGAGCCTTAAAAGTAGGCTCGTTTTAAATAAGAATAAAAAATTAACCCTCAAAAAAAATGAAGCCACCCTAAAATGATAAAATATTGATTTCTGTTCTTTAAAATGTATACTTAAGATACAATTCTGCCTAAACTTACATCTTTTGATGTAGGCATGGCGCAATAAATAAACCTAGCTAATAGAGACGGCCTCATGGTCGGCGCTTATTAGCTAGGTCAGTGACTCGAAAGAGTTACTGGATAATTCGAAAGGATTATCGCTCGATTCGTGGGGCCTTTTGTGTACCCTGAAATCGAAATTTTAAACCCTAGCTAATAATTAATTTAAAAGAATGAATGATCAAAATCAATCTCAGAGACAGACTCAAAATGTCCCAATAAAAAAACCTTGGTATAAAAAATGGTGGGTAATAATTATCGGAGTAATAATATTTATTATTGCTATGTCCAATTTAAGAGAAGAAGATACGAGCAATCAACCTATAGAAGAAAAATCTAAATCAGTATCGCAAGAAAAGATTCAGAAACAAGAAATAAAAAATGACAACGAGGAAAAAGAAGATAATACTTCAGAAAAACTCATTCTTAATTTATGTATAACAGATTCGGAAAATGCTGATGTGTGGGAAAAAATGGGAATTAATTTATGGAAAGACTTTGACGATCCATCAACTGGCTCTGAAAATATTCCTGCATGTGAATCCATAGAGGTTGAAGTACTAGAGAAAAGAAATGTTAATGATGTTGAAAAATATAAAATAAAATATGGCCAAGTTGAAGGCTGGATAACTAAAAGGTTATTAATAGACGAAAAAATAGGCAGTAAAGAAAAAAGTTCAATTAGCCATTGTGAAAACGCTACTGATTATATTATACAAAAAATTGAAAGTGGTCTTAATACAAAAGATATTTTCTTAAGAAACGCAAAGATTATAAAATCAAATGACTTTGAAAGTGTATATTTTATAAGTGCTGATTTACAAGGAGCTGGACTTGAAGAAGGTCTTGATATAGCAACTTTTGCAACTAATAAATTGGATTATAGTGGATTAGTTTTTTCGGTCAATCATGTTGCAGAAGAATTCTCTGATTGGGGAGTTGGTAGTAAAACAGACTTTAACATAACTATGAGTGACGATGGTGCTCAAGAATCATATAGTTGTGTAAGTGAAATGAGCAAATAAAATCATAAAAACAGCAGTTATAGAAACTGCTGTTTTTTATTGCTTGCTTTGAGGCTCTCGGGTCTACCTCGATAAGACAAGCTTGATGCGGTGAGAAAGGGATTCGAACCCTTGGTACGTAAAACGCACACACGCTTTCCA
>CAZXUS010000062.1:0-1922 GCA_964643985.1 uncultured Bdellovibrionales bacterium
AAATTCGAGCTAAGGTTGAAGATGATAATGGGGGGGATGATGAGGACAAAATCAAGATCAAAGTAAACTTTTAGAGTTAAGAACTGTTTTTCTGGCACATTTTTTGCCGTGCCTCGCCGTAGCTTCAGCGAAGGTGGGTCAAAATTTCCGTTTTATTTTCGACGTATGTTAAATACGTCTCAAATAAATACTCAATTTTTCCTCGAACTGCACTCAGACAAACAATTCTTATGAATATTGGCTTAGATTTGTTTTGAAGATAGAACGTCTTATCTTTATTTGATTTAAAATTGAATTTAAAAAAAATAGAAGCGTCTATAGAAGCGTCTATTTTTTGTTTAAGGATGTTTATTTTTTTGATTTCTTTAAAGAGTCTCTTATTTCTCTTAATAATAAAATATCTTCATTAGGTTTAGTCTTTTTAGCGGCTTCTTTTTTTTGTAGTTTATCGAGTTGTTTAATGGCAATAAAAATAACGAAAGCGATTATTAAAAAATCAATCACTGTGTTGATAAATAAACCGTAATTAATAGTTACTGCTGGGTTGGCGGTAGTAGCCTTTTTGATAGTTAAAGTTAGATTAGAAAAATTGATGCCACCGAGCAGGACTCCAATCGGAGGCATAATTATGTCTGAGACAAAAGAACTGACAATTTTTCCAAAAGCAGTTCCAATTATAATACCAACGGCCAAATCAATTACATTGCCTTTCATGGCAAATTTTTTAAATTCTTGAAGCATAAATTAATTTAATTATTATTTAAAAACATTATACACTTTTTATTCAATAATGACAATAAATTTAAAATTCTATATCAAAAATATCTAACAATTGAATGACTTCAGGGAAGGAGCATTTGGTTTTTGGTGTTTTGAGAAAAGCTTAAATTCGATTTCAAATCTCAATTTAATTTTCTAAAATTTTTGGAGTATTATTTTTTTAATGGTATAATGGAACTGTTCTCAATTAAATTATTTTTATGAATAATGAGGAAGGAATTTGTCCAGTTTGTCATCAGGCGGTTTTATCAGATTATTATTTTTGTCCCAATTGTGGTCATAATTTGAAAGAAAAACCAGTTGAAATTACAACTATGATTCAAATTGGTCTTTACGCTTTAGCAATTTTTTTACCACCCTTGGGTTTGTGGCCGGGAATAAAATATTTAATGAAAAAAGATCCTGAAGCCAAAAAGATTGGTGGAATAGTGGTGATTCTTACTTTAATCTCAACTTTTTTGACAATTTGGTGGATATTTAAACTTTTGGGAAATTATTTAGAAATAATTAATGGAATGTTGTATTAAAGATAAAGAGAGTGAATGATTTTTTCGTTTTTCAAAAATAACCTAGAGTGAATCAAAAACCCGCGTGCGGGTTTTTTATTGTAAATTGATTTAAAAATGTCTTTACATATGTAAGGACAAAAAAATAAAAATTAATTAAATTTTAGGTTCGTGTACATCGTAGTGTGCACTATGGAGACCTCTAATTTTAAAATTATTCAATTTCAATATCGAATGAATCTAATAGATGAATGACTTCGGGGAAGGAGAACTTGGTTTTTTTGAGAATATTATTATGGGGGTCGATATTATAGTTTTTGGCATTTTTGAAAGAAGCGAAACTAAGATTGGCATTTTGAAAACGAGTTTTTTTAAATTCAGAATTTTCGAAATTGGCGCGAGTCAAATCAGTTTCGACAAAATCGCATTCATTTATTTGGCAATTATCAAAAATGGTATTTTTTAATTTTAAATTAGAAAAAGTGCAAATTGAAATTAAACAGTTTTTAAAACTGAAACTAATTATGAAATGACTGCAATCTAAAAAGTTTAAGCCTAGAAGTTTACAGTCTTTGAAGCTGGCATTTTGAATTCGAGTTTTTTTGAAATCAATATTGGATAAATTACAATCTTCAA
>CAZXUS010000063.1:0-1921 GCA_964643985.1 uncultured Bdellovibrionales bacterium
CTCTCCTCACAATTATTTGTTTGAAGTGTTAATAATTGAACAAACAGTCCCCATTTCTCTCTCAGGGTTAGGGGTAATATTTTTTGCGCAACAAGATGAACAATGCTATGTCTCACTAGTTTTTTCCTCAACCAAAAAAACCTGATTTTTTTAGATTTATTTTTCATTTTTGTCTTAACATCTATCTTTTCCAAGTCTAAAAATTGAAAAAGAGAGTTCATAACCTGATGGTTGCTTTTTTTAAAATCTTCATAAAAATAAACAAAAATTTGATCTTTTGGGAAAACTTTTAAAAAATTATTTAAGTGTCTTGCATACTGAATTCTTTTTGAGTAATAAATTAAATTAGGGATAGTTAAATTCTTCGGTAAATGCCTACCAAGTCTTCTTTCATTTTCAAGCATGAGGGCTTTATAAAAAAATTTTTCATTTTCAATTCCCTCTTTTAAGTATTGCCGGTGTAGGCTTTTTAGAAAAGCATCGGGTCTTCGGAATCCTATTATAATTTTTGCTTTTGAATTATATTTAAAAATTAATTAAGCGGCTAAATCACTATGACTATAATGGGTGCCAGACTCTCCCTCATATTTATATTTACCGCTATTTGGAAATAATTGGAGGTAGTTTTCAATAGATTTTGATGTCTTATTTAGCCAGCCACCATTTCTTCGGTTGGCAATCTTAATTAGGTCTTGGGCGAAAAATAAATGTTCCTTTGGTCTAGACATAAATACTTGTGGATGTTGATCTAAATAATCATGAATAGTAGTTGTTCCAGTTTTTTGTTCACCAACTACAAATAAATTAGGTTTTTTCATACATACATCATAGCAGTCCGGAAATTATTGGGATCAGTGATTTACAAATGATTGTATCTAGAAGAGAATGAATAAATAATGAGAAGTAAAATTATTCCAATGCTCTTTTAAATATTAAAAAGAAAAAATGATTG
The DNA here is from genome assembly GCA_964643985.1 of uncultured Bdellovibrionales bacterium. Classification (GTDB taxonomy): domain Bacteria; phylum Patescibacteriota; class Minisyncoccia; order Moranbacterales; family DUUL01; genus UBA2773. The sequence continues at coordinate 953 of CAZXUS010000063.1, forward strand.
TAGTTAACAAAATTAATTCGGGAAAAATGGGCAATAAATTATTTCAATATAATTTTTTAAAGCAACTAGTTGGTAAAACAGATCTTAAATTTATTCATCCAAAATTCCCTGAGAGTAAATATTTCCTTGATATGCGTCGCCATAAAGGGAAATTTAATATTTTTTTTAAGAAAAAGATTAAATATTCTCAGAAAAAAATTATACATTTGGGTCAAAATTCATTTTTAGAAGAACTTTGCTACAATGATTCCAAAGAAATTCTTTCAATAATCGAGCCACCAATTCTTGGCGAGCTGTTTTTTGACTATTTATTTATTGATCCTAACGAATTAATTAAGATAAAAAGTAAGTATCAGCTCAATCAGCGGAGACAAAGTTTGAATGTAAAAATTAGTCTTCACTTCAGGGGTGGAGATTTTGCTAGATGGGAACCCAGAGCAGTACTTCCAACTAAATATTACTTAGATGCTATTGAGATGTGCAGAAAAGAATTTAATAAGAAAATAGATTGGCATCTTTTTACGGACGACAAGTCGCTAGAATCTTTTAACCTCGTTTCTAATCACTTAAAAAGCTCGAATATATTTTTTGGAAGTCCTGATGCTGAGCCGATTTTTGATTTTATTGCTTTAATGAATAGCGACGTGATTATTTCTTCTCCCAGCACATATGCAATCTGGGCAGGTATTCTTGGAAAAAGGAAGAAGATTATTCACAGCAAAAAATGGCTGAGTTATGCAATCCAACAGAAATCAAAATTTTGGATAGATACTATTAATTATAGGTCTAAGTACTATAATATCTGGAGACAAATCTAATAATGATTATTCAAAACTTTTTGAACATATTGAAAAAAATTTTAAATTTATTTGTATTACTTTTAGGAAAAATAATTAAAATCATCTTCCCAACAAAGTATAAATTAATTGAATCTTTTTATCTTGAGTATGGTGATTATAAAACAAAAGA
>CAZXUS010000064.1:0-1839 GCA_964643985.1 uncultured Bdellovibrionales bacterium
CTCCGCCTCGGCAAGCGACGCGAGACGGGCCTCAGCGAGACGGGCCTTTAAAAAGGGGGAGGAGTGATAATTAAGTTTGTAGATTTAGAAAGTTTACAAGGTTAGGGGGTGAAAGAACTGGATTCCCGCCTCCGCGGGAATGACAATAAAGAGAAGAAGGAGTGTGTTGATTAAATTAAAAATTTTAAAACATATTTTCAATGTCTAAGTTTACCAAAGAAAAACAGATAAGGGAAGACGTTACTAAGTTTTATGATGATATTGCTTTGCAATTTTCGCAAACTCGAAAAAATTGGTGGGATAGTTTGAGTTTTGTGAAAAAATATATTAAGCCAAAAGACCATTTGTTGGATTTTGGTTGCGGAAATGGACGCTTGTTGGAATTTATTTATAATGAAAATTTAGAAGTGGAATATGAGGGGATTGATATTTCTAGGGAGCTGGTTGAGATTGCTCAAAATCATTATGTGAAAGAGAATTTTTCAACAATTGAAGATGAGGGAAAAACTTCTTTTAAGAAAGCGCAATTTGAGGTTGTGATGTCGATTGCGGTTTTTCATCATTTTACGCCAGCGATGGTTCAAAGTGCTCTAAAGGAAATTCATCGAATTTTAAAAAAAGACGGGATTGTAGTGATAACGGTGTGGCACCTTTGGAATAAGAAAAGACTACCTTATTTGTGGAAATCTTTTTGGCGAGGTTTGGTTCGATTAGATTTTAGTTGTTTAGCGCAACTCCCTTTTAGTTATTCTGATAAAGAGAAAGGGCAAAAAACTTATTGGCGACTTTGCTACTGGTGGAGCAGGTCTAGATTGGAAAAATTAGCAAAAAAGAATAAGTTTGAAGTTTTAGAAAGCGGCTATAATCGAGATAATCGAAATAACAAGAGGAATATCTATTTGGTTTTAAGAAAAACTTAAAAATAATTAATACTCAGTAATCGAATTTCTGGATTTTTGACTCTCTGTCTAACAGCAAGCAAGCTGGGTTATTTGGAAAACTAAAAACTCACCTCAGTCTCTCTGCCTCGGCAAGCGACGCGAGACGGGCCTTTGGGAAAGGGAGGAGGTTTGGTGGAGGGGTGATTTTGAATTTTGCCTGCCTGCCGGCAGGTGACTTAATTTTTAAACGGCTGGATTCCCGCCTCCGCGGGAATGACAATTAAATGAAAGTATTTTTTAGGATTAATTTTTGATTACTTTTTCAAAGTAATAGCCGACGTCTTGAATCCATTTTTTGACTCCGTAGTCGCTGTGTCCAGCGCAGGAAGAACCACATTTCCAGATGATCATATCCGCGGGGGTGGTTAGTTCGTATTTTTTGATTAGAGTGGTGATTCTTTTTCCGACGGTGTCAACGGCGTCCTCAGGGCTGTCAAAACAAGTATGGCCACCAGTTCCCATTCGATCTCTAATTCCTCGGTAGCCCCAATAATTGAAGCAATCCTCGCCATTTAAAACTGGAACGCGTTTTCCCCAGTTGCTTTCTTTTTTAGCGATGCTAACAAGGAACGCGGCTGTCATAGTATCTTTTTCAATTATATAGGGAACCATTTGTTCGATTGGGTAGCCTTTGACCATTTCTTTAATGTTGTTTTCAAGAGCAAGGCGGTCTTTGGCGACTGAAGCCAGGCCGTCCATAATGGTCACTTGATTGTTGAAAAAGTTGAATCGCCATAATCCGATGATATAAACTAGCAAAATAAAAAAAGTAAAAATCGTTATTCGATAACGAATATTGGCGACCATCACAGCTCCTTTTTCTAATTTTTTTTTCATTTTTAGTATTTATACCATTTTCAATTAACCACTATTTATCCAAGTCTTGAAAATTTGGACT
>CAZXUS010000065.1:0-1820 GCA_964643985.1 uncultured Bdellovibrionales bacterium
GTTTGAGAAATCTTTCTCTAGGTCTATTTTGTTTTGGAAGATCTTTTATTTTCATTAATAAATTAATGATTTACAAGATTAATAATTCTTTCTAACACAAAAATTATAAAGATATCCCTTTCTCACCTTCCTAAACTAAACAGAAAACCAACAAAAAGGATTTATTATTGCTACTAAACTTATTAAACCAGCTATAATACTAGCAGGAGGATAAGTAAAAAATCCCAAAATAGCCAATATAGATAAAATCCCTATCAAAACTCTCCATCCTGCTGTTTTTTCACAAACTTCATTTAAATCTTCCATTACTTCAGGATTTGTATTATTTATTGCTTCTGAAACTTTTCCTGTTGTTCCAGATTCTTTTAGTAGGTTTTCAATAAAAGTCTCTATAAAATTTTTCTTTAGTGCTTTTTCATCTACTTCAGCAGACACTAAATTAATTAAGATTAAACTTAGTAAAATAAAGACTAATATTTTTTTCATTTTATAGAGTTCCATAGCCTTCAGTGGATTTTATAATAAAAACAATTATTGCAATAATCAACCCGATAGGTGGAAGAGCTAAAATAAATATTGCAAGAAATCCTAAGCCTTCTATAAATTGATTTGTAAATTCTTGCATACCTAATGCCATTCCAATTTCAGCTAAAACTATTATTAATAAAACTATGAAAATTATAGAAATAAATCCTTCTCCAATATTATTTAATTCAGATTGAATTGACATTTTAAATTAAAGGCATTTTCAAATAAATAGCCATTATAATCACGATTATGATTGATAGTGAGCCATAGAGATAAAAACAAAATTGATAAAACTCTTTAGGTAATTTCCATTTAGGGATATAAGCTATAATGGCAATTAAACCTACAATTGACCCCACATTAAGATACCAATGCATCCAGATAGGCAAACTTGCCCAAATAGAAAAAAATATTTGCCATAAAAGAATTGCATTAACAAAAATCGCAGGTCTTCCGATATGCCCTTTTCTAAATTCTGCAATTCCTGCAACAAAAATTCCAATAAGTCCAATTAAAAAAATTCCCCTTGGAATATCTAAAATTAAAGAGCTAGGAAATAAAGTTAGAGTCATCTTTTACATATACTTAATTTAATTAAAGACTTTCCTGTTTCATATGCAGTAATTGCTATTCCTGTAGTTGGAGACGCCAACGAGATTATTCCTTTTCCAGCTGAAGTAAAATTACTTTCTCTCTTTTTACAAAATTTGTTTACTTTACATTTCCACAAACCTTTATTCTCTTTTTTTCTGCAGTCTATTTTCTTTTTCATTTTAAACTATCACCATTGCTCCACTTAGAGTATAACCATAATTTGTAGAGCCTCTGCTCTCAGGATATTCTTTATGAGTTAAGACCCCTTCTTTAAAAAAATCAACATGGTTTTGTTCAGGATTTAATGCAAATACATGTGCACCAGAAGTCGCAACATTAAAATCATTTTGTGTCCAGGTTTTTACATTTGGTTTTTCCATGACACTTTCAATAAAATTATCTTCTGCCTTAACTATTATTAACTTAAAATCACGTCCATTTTTAACCATGTCATGAACTTCTTTTTTCTTTTTCATTCTTCTAAAAATTTCTTACCTTGTTTAATTATCCTTAGCTTGCCTAAATCTTTTAAATCTTGCTTTAGTTTTGTTAAATCTTTTTCTGTAAAATAAGAATTTGATTTTCTATTTAATCTAAATCTTACATTAACAACACTCTCGCCTCCAGGATATCAGATTCTATATCAAAATAGACTCTCCATTTCTTTATTTCTGTTTCAAATTCCTCTGTTTTTCTTT
>CAZXUS010000066.1:0-1786 GCA_964643985.1 uncultured Bdellovibrionales bacterium
AAGAAAGATTAAAACCAAAGGATATACAGGGATTTATTAGATTAGAATGTGATGAAGGTTTTGATAAATTCTATAATGAGTTTCAAGACGAATTAGATACTATTGGAAAAGGGACTGCTTATTTAGATTTTTAAGATGATTTTAGAAAAAGAATATACAAAAAAAGTTAGTTTATCGCATCGTAAAAAATACGCACAATTTTTTACGCCAGAACCTATTGCCAAATTAATGGTTGATTGGATTTTGAAAGTTAAAAACATATCAACATTACTTGAACCTGCTTTTGGACTTGGGGTTTTTACAAGAAAAGTAATAATTCAAAGAGATGATATTACAATTACAGGTTTTGACGTTGATGACATAATTTTTGATACTGCAAAAAATAATTTTAAAGAGAAGTCAAATTTAGATTTACACCTTGAAGATTACTTATTCAGTGATTGGAACAATAAATATGATACTATTGTTTGCAATCCACCATATTTAAAATTCCACGATTACGAAAACATAAAAACACTTACTGAAATCAAAAAAAAATTAAAGATACAACTAAGTGGATTTACAAATATTTATACTTTGTTTATGTTAAAATCAATTTATCAACTCAAAGATAAAGGACGAATAGCCTACATCATTCCATCAGAATTTATGAATTCGGATTATGGCAAATATGTTAAGGACTATCTTTTAAAATCAAATTTATTAAGACATATCTTCATATTTGATTTTAAAGAAAATGTTTTTGATAATGCTTTGACGACAAGTGCAATCTTTCTTTTTGCAAAAGATGATAATTATTCAAAAATAAATTTTTCAACAATCACAAATAGAAAAGAATTAGATAATGTTTCTAAAATAATACAAAATTATCCAAATTCATCTGGGCAGATAGAGTTAAATAAAGAAGAAATTGACCCCAATATTAAATGGAGGGCGTATTACCAAAAACAGAAAAGTAAGAATTATAAAAATCTTATTCCATTTAATAATGTATCAAAAGTTGTTAGAGGAATTGCAACAGGAGCAAACGAATATTTTACATTTAATCAAGAAAAAGCAACAAAATACAGTATTACAAAATCAAATTTATTACCCTGTATAACGAGGTCGAAAGATATTAATAACCCTTTCTTCACATATCAGCATTTTTTAACGCTACAAGAGGATAATGCTAATATTTATCTATTTAATGGGACAGAAAACTCTAATAGTGAAGAAGTAGTTTCTTATATTGAAGTTGGAGAAAAAAAAGAGATAAACAAAAAATATTTAACTTCAAAACGCAACCCTTGGTATTCGATAGAAAATCGTCCGCCATCACCAATTTGGGTCGGTGTTTTTAATAGGTCAGGTTTAAAATTTATCAGAAATGAAGCAAAAATAAGTAATTTAACAACTTTTCACTGTATCTATCCTTTAAATAGTTTATTCAATAACTTGAATATAGATTTATTATTTGCATACTTGTTAACAGATGTTGCTCAACAGATATTTGATGATAATAGAAGAGAGTATGGAGACGGTTTGAAAAAATTCGAGCCAAATGATTTGAATAATGCTTTGATGTTGGATTTATCAAAACTTGAAAAAGAAACTGAAGTAAAGATTGTAGAATTATATAATAATTATAGATTTTCAGTAATAAATAATAAAACTGACGAAAAGTATTTGAATGAAATAAATGAAATATTGACTAAGAAATACGAAGTGTAACAAAGGATTATTTGAAAAAAAGAATAAAAGGAGATAAAATGATTATAGAAGAAAAATTAAATAACAATACCTG
>CAZXUS010000067.1:0-1717 GCA_964643985.1 uncultured Bdellovibrionales bacterium
ATATTCTTAGTCAGGTTAAATTATTTCAAAACTCTCATAAATCCACTTTGCCAAATCCGAAAGTTAAGGATTTAGAAAAATATTTTAAAAAAATACAAAATAAACTTAAAGGATTAGATAGGCAAAAAAATAAAGAAGAATATTTGAAAATTGTTCAAGAGAATGCTGAAGATATTAGAGAAAATGTTTTACAATACTTAATGGTTAGAAGAACAAGAGCAACAATTAAAAAATATTATGGTGAAGATTTAGAAAAACAAAAATTAAAATTTCCAGAAGTAGATAATCCAAAACCTTTAGTTTACCATTTTGATAAAGAATTAGATAAAATTTTTACTAAAACACTGGATTTAATAATTAAAGAATTTAAATATGCAAGATATACCCCATTATTATATCTTAAAGAAGAATTGGCTGAGAATGAAAAAACCCCTCAAAAAAATATGGGTCGTTTTATGAAAATTCTTTTACTTAAACGATTAGAAAGTAGTTTTTTTGCATTTAAACAATCAATCTCAAGATTTATTTATTCATATAAGATGTTTATCCAAACTTTAAAAAAAGGCAAAATTTATTTAAGTAAAAAACATGCTAATAAACTATTTGATTTTTTAGAAAATGATGATATTGAGTCTATTCAAAAACTAATAGAATCTGATAAAGCTGAAGAATATTCTTCAAAAGACTTTAATTCTAATTTAATAAAAGACTTGGAAGCTGATTATATTTTATTGCAAAAAATAGAAGATTTATGGAAAAATGTTAATTCTGATCCAAAATTAGACAAATTAATTGAAATTTTAAAAAAAGATAAGATACTCAAGAAAAGCAAAATTATTTTATTCACGGAATCAAAAGAAACTGCAGAATATTTAGAAGAAAAATTGAATCCTTTATTCGGTAATAAAGTTTTGGCTTTTTCATCTAAGTCTTCAGAACAAGATAGAATAGATATTATCGAAAATTATGATGCAAATTATCCTAAGACTAAACAGAAAAATAATATCAGGATTCTACTAACAACAGATATCTTAGCTGAAGGAGTTAGTTTACATAGATCAAATGTTGTTATCAATTACGATATCCCTTGGAATCCTGTTAGAATGATGCAAAGAGTTGGACGTATTAATAGAGTTGGCAAAAATCTTCCTTTTGATATGATTTATACATATAATTTCTTTCCTGCAGGACCTATTGATGAAAACATATCCTTAAAAGCTGCAGCAGAATCTAAAATAGCCGCATTTATTGAGATGCTAGGGAATGATTCAAAATTATTAACTGATGAAGACATAAAATCTCATGATTTATTTGCTAAATTAATTTCTAAAAAAATGATTACTGGAGAAGATGAACAAGAAGATCCAGAATTAAAATATTTAAAGTTTCTAAGAGATTTACGAGACAATGAAAAACAATTATTTGATAAAATTAAAAGATTACCTAAAAAATCTCGAAGTGCAAAAAAACATACTGAAAGTTATAATTCAGTAGTTACTTTTTTTAGAAAAGGAAAAGTTAAAAAAATGTTTGATAATAAAGGAAATTTAATTGAGGAAATTGATTTTCTAAAAACTGAAAAATTATTAAATTCGGATAAATCAATTAAACGAGAAAAACTAAGTCCTGAATTTTATAAGCATCTTGAGAAAAATAAGAAAGAATTTGATATAATAATGAATCAAGAAGACGATGAATTAAAAGGAACTGCTGGAAG